>JBFKGW010000060.1:0-9388 GCA_041633145.1 Alphaproteobacteria bacterium | reverse complement strand
TCTGCCGCGTACCGATTACGACGCGCAGGAACGCTGCCGTTCGATTGTCGAGTCCGAGATCCTAAATTACGGCCACGCGCTCTACGGCTGGCGCCAGGTGCCGACCAACAACCGGGTGATCGGCGATAAGGCGAACGCCACCCGGCCGGAAATCGAACAGGTGATGATCGCCAACAACCGGCAGGTGCCGGACCCGCAGTTCGAACTGGACCTGTACATCATCCGCCGGCGTATCGAAAAGCAGATCGAGGCGGCAGGTATCAAGGATTTTTATATCTGCTCGCTGTCGTGCCGCTCGGTAATCTACAAGGGGTTGTTCCTGGCCGAACAATTGACGGCGTTCTATCCCGATCTGCTCGACGAACGCTATGTGTCCAGTTTCGCGGTCTACCACCAGCGCTATTCGACAAACACCTTTCCCACCTGGTCGCTGGCACAGCGGTTCCGGGTGATTTCCCATAACGGCGAGATCAACACGCTGCGCGGCAACCGCAACTGGATGACGGCGCACGAGCCGCGTATGGAATCGGAGAAGCTCGGCGATCAGATCGCCGACGTGCTGCCGGTGGTCCCGCGCGGCGCGTCAGACAGCGCCGCCTTGGATTCCGTCTTCGAGCTGATGGTGCGCGCCTCCGACCGCAATCTGCCGATGGTGCAGTCGCTGTTGATCCCCGATTCCTGGGAGAAGCGGGACGCCATGCCGGAGGCCCACCGCGCGCTATTCAACTACTGCAGTTCGGTAATGGAATCGTGGGACGGCCCGGCGGCGGTTTGCGGCTTTGGCGGCCGTTGGGTGGTCGCCGGCATGGATCGCAACGGCCTGCGGCCATTACGCTATACGATTACCGGCGACGGTCTGCTGATCGTCGGCTCGGAGACCGGTATGGTGCGGGTCGATGAGGGCGCGGTGGTCGAAAAAGGCCGGGTCGGTCCTGGCGAGGCGATCGCCGTCGATTTGCGCGTCGGCCGGCTCTACCACAACGACGAGCTGCGCGACGTTTTGGCGGAATCGAGGCCGTTTGCCGACTGGCTTAGCAACAGCCGCGATCTCGACGATATCATCGCGCCCGAGCACGACGAACCGGTCGAGTTGTCGCGCGACGAATTGCGGCAGCGGCAAGTCCAGTACGCCTGGTCGCTAGAGGAGCTCGAGCTGATTCTGCAGCCGATGGTCGAGGACGCCAAGGAGCCGACCGGCTCGATGGGCGACGACACGCCCTTGGCCGTGCTGTCGGACAAGTACCGCGGCCCTCACCATTTCTTCCGGCAAAATTTCGCGCAAGTCACCAATCCGCCGATCGACAGCCTGCGCGAAACCGCCGTGATGACGCTGACCACCCGTCTGGGCAATGCCGGCAACATCTTGAGCGAAGACGAAAGCCAGGGCGATTTTCTACAGCTCGACAGTCCGGTCCTGACCAACGCTGAATTTCATGCCTTGCGCGAATTCCTCGGCGATACCGTGGTTGAAATCGATTGCACATTCGATCCGAACGACAGTGAACACGCCCTTTCGCAAGCGCTCGACAGCATCCGCCAGCAGGCCGAGGACGCGGTGCGCGGCGGCGCGGTGCATCTTGTCCTGTCGGACTACCATTGCGGGCCCGGACGGGCGCCGGTGCCGATGGTGCTGGCCGCCGGCGGGGTGCATACCCATTTGGTGCGCCAGTCGCTGCGTACCTTCTCGTCATTGCATGTGCGTTCGGGCGAGTGCATGGATGTACACTATTTCGCCGTGCTGATCGGTGTCGGTGCGACCACGGTGAACGCCTATCTGGCGCAAGAGACCATCGCCGACCGTCACGCACGCGGCCTGTTCGGCGAGCAATCGCTGAATGCCTGCCTGCAGCGCTATAAGCAAGCGGTGAACGCGGGCCTGCTCAAGGTCATGTCGAAGATGGGCATCTCGGTGTTGAGTTCCTATCGCGGCGGTTACAACTTCGAGGCGATTGGCCTGTCACGCACCCTGGTCAACGAGTTTTTCCCCGGCATGTCGAGCCGTATTTCCGGCATCGGCCTATCCGGTATTCAGCACAAGGTGCTGCAGACCCATGGCAAAGCATGGGACGAGGATGTCATGACCCTGCCGGTCGGCGGCTTCTACCGCTATCGGCGCGGCGGCGAGGCGCACGGCTTTATGGCCAACGCCATCCATACGCTGCAGGCGGCGGTCGCCTCGGACAGCTACGGCACCTACAAGAAATTCACCCAACAGATCGCCGAGCAACCGCCGATCAATCTGCGCGACCTGCTCGATTTTGCCCCGGGATTGCAGTCGGTTGGGGTCGAAGAGGTCGAATCGATCACCGAAATCCGCAAGCGGCTGGTCGCGCCCGGCATTTCCTTAGGCGCACTGTCGCCGGAGGCGCACGAGACCCTGTCGATCGCCATGAACCGCATCGGCGCAAAATCGGACTCCGGCGAAGGCGGTGAGGACCCGGCACGCTATACGCCCAAACCCAATGGCGATAACGCGTCGAGCGCGATCAAACAGGTCGCCTCGGGACGGTTTGGCGTGACCGCGGAGTACCTCAACAATTGCCGCGAGATCGAAATCAAGATCGCCCAGGGCGCCAAGCCCGGCGAAGGCGGCCAATTGCCCGGTTTCAAGGTTTCGGAAATGATTGCCACGCTGCGCCATTCGACGCCCGGCGTGACCTTAATCAGCCCGCCGCCGCACCACGACATCTATTCAATCGAGGACCTGGCGCAGCTGATCTACGACCTTAAGCAGATCAACCCGGAAGCGCTGGTGTGCGTGAAGCTGGTGGCGCAATCGGGCATCGGCACCATTGCCGCCGGGGTCGCCAAGGCGCACGCCGACGCGATTTTGATTTCCGGCCATAGCGGCGGCACCGGCGCCAGTCCGCAATCTTCGATCAAATTCGCCGGCCTGCCGTGGGAAATGGGGCTGTCGGAAGTCCACCAGATGCTGACCCTCAACCGCTTGCGCCACCGAGTGCGGCTGCGCACCGACGGCGGCATCAAGACCGGCCGCGACGTGGTAATCGCCGCCATGCTGGGTGCCGAGGAGTTCGGCATCGGCACCACCTCGCTGGTCGCCATGGGCTGCATCATGGTGCGCCAGTGCCACTCCAATACCTGCCCGGTCGGCGTGTGCACCCAGGACGAGAGCCTGCGCGAGAAGTTCACCGGCACGCCGGAGAAGGTGGTCAACCTGTTCACCTTCATCGCCGAGGAAGTACGCGAAATTCTGGCGTCGCTGGGCTTCCGCACGCTGGACGAAGTGGTCGGCCGCTCCGACCTGCTGCACCAGGTCAGCCGCGGCAATCCGTACCTCGACGATCTCGATCTCAATCCGATCCTGGTGCGCGCCGATGCCGGCGAATATGTCGCGCGCTGCACCGTGGATTACAACGAGGTGCCCGAAACGCTCGATGCGCAGATGATCAAGGACGCCGAATCGCTGTTCCGCGATGGCGAAAAGATGCAGCTCGCCTATGGCATCCGCAATACCCAACGGGCGATCGGCGCCAAGATCAGTTCGAAGATCACCCGCCAGTTCGGCATGACCGGCCTGGCGCCGGGCCATCTCACTGCGCGTTTGCGCGGCTCGGCTGGGCAATCGCTGGGCGCCTTCTCGGTGCAAGGGGTGCGCCTGGAGGTGCTGGGCGACGCCAACGATTATTGCGGCAAGGGGCTGTCGGGCGGCACCATCATGCTGCGGCCACCGACCTCGAGCCCGCTGGCGACCAACGAAAACTCGATCATCGGCAACGTCGCGCTGTATGGCGCGACGGCCGGGCACTTGTACGCCGCGGGTCTGGCCGGCGACCGCTTTTGCGTGCGCAACTCCGGCGCCATCGCGGTGGTCGAAGGGTGCGGCTCGAACGGCTGCGAGTACATGACCGGCGGCATCGCGGTGATCCTCGGGCCGGTCGGCGAGAACTTCGGCGCCGGCATGACCGGCGGCATGGCGTTCGTCTACGACCGCTGGGGCATTTTCGAATCGCTGCTCAATCCCGATTCGATCACCTGGCAACGCATCGAGACCGACTATTGGGACAACCGGGTGTGCGCGTTGATCGCCGAGCACGTCGAGGCGACCCAGTCGGCCTATGCCGCGCGCATCCTCAATAATTGGGACCGCGAGCGGGCCAAATTCTGGCAGGTTGTGCCGAAAGACATGCTGGACAAGCTCGAACAGCCGGTACGCCAGGCCGAACCGCTGGCGGTCGGCGAAGGCCGGCCCGGCGCTGCCGAATAGAACCAGCCAATCGGCCGCTCGTCGGGTCTACCAATAAGCGGAGGAGGTTATGGCTGATAATAATGCGGCCGCGGCAGTCGACTGGCACGCCAAGATCGATCCGCAGCAGGCCGAGGCGCTAAGGCGCAACGCCGAGATCGTCGAAAGCCTGGGCGGGCCCGGCGAGACCATCGAAGAGATTCGCGAGCGCGCCGATGCAGCGCGGCAAATCTGGAACGACGGCGGGCCGGAAATGGCGGTCCAACGCGATCTGACCGTGCCTGGCCCGTTCCGCGACGTGCCGATGCGGCTCTATAAATCCACCGATGCGCGCGACATGCCGGTGTTCGTGTACCTGCACGGTGGCGGCTTTAGGCTCGGCAACCAACTGTCGAACGACCGCCAGATGCGCGAATTGGCACAAGTGTGGGGCGGCGCGGTCATCAGCTCCGATTATGTGCATGTGCCCGAGCACACCTTTCCCGATCCGGTGACAGAAATAACCGCGGTCATCGAATGGCTGGTCGAAAACGGTGAAACCTGGGGTGTTGACGGCGAGTCGATTGTCCTCGGCGGCGCATCGGCTGGCGCCAGCGTCGCCTTCGGCACCGCGTTCGAGCTGCGCGACCGCCGCCCCGATGCGCTTAAAGGTGTGGTGTCGATCTACGGTGTGCTCGACGACAATCTGGAGTCGCAGTCGATGCGCGAGCTCGGCGGCGGCGACTTTTTGCTCCAGGCCGACGCGGTCGGCCAGATCTACGCCGATTATACCGGCGATGCCCATCGTAACGATCCACGCGCGTTCGCCGTGAAGGGCGACTTGGCCGGGCTGCCGCCGGCATTCATCGCAGCGGCGGAGCTCGATCCGATTCGCGACGACTCATTATTGCTCGCCGAACGAATGGCCGCCGCTCGCCAGCCCCATACGCTGAAGGTCTATCCTGGCGTGATGCACACGTTCTTCGTGCAATCGAACGTGATCGACCAGGGTAAAATCTGTATCGGCGATATCGCCCGCTTTTTGCGCGACACGGTGGGCGCGCCATAAGCGGGGTTGATTCCTGCGACACTGTCGCACGCCATCTTTATCGGACTCGATTTGCTGGTCTAAGGTCCGCCCATGCGGACGCTCCATCATCTCTGGCTGTGCCCATTTGCGCGCAAGGTCCGTATCGTGCTGGGCGAAAAGAAGCTGGAATTCGAGCTGGTCGTCGAAAAGGTCTGGGAGCGGCGCGACGAGTTCCTGGCGCTGAACCCGGCCGGCGAGGTGCCGGTGTTCATCGAGCAAACCAGCGACAGCGCCGACGTCGCGCTCGCTGATTCCATTGCCATTTGCGAATATCTGGAAGAAGTCTATCCCGAGCCGCCGCTGATCGGGGGCGACGCCATTATACGGGCAGAGATCCGCCGGTTGGTCGCCTGGTTCGACCTGAAATTCCACCGCGAAGTGACCCAGAACCTGGTCGACGAGAAGATCAACAAGCGGTTCCTGGGGCAAGGCGCGCCGTCATCGGTGGCGATCCGCGCCGGCCGCGCCAATATCGGCACGCACCTGGCCTATATCGAATATCTGATGGCGCAGCGCAATTGGCTGGCCGGCAACAGTTTCTCGCTCGCCGACGCCGCCGCCGCGGCGCAGTTGTCGTGCATCGATTATATCAATGACGTGCCGTGGGAGGACTATCCCGAGGCCAAGTCGTGGTACGCGCGGGTCAAATCGCGGCCGAGCGTGCGCCCCTTGCTGGCCGACCACATTCCCGGCGTGCAGCCGCCGCGCCACTACGCCGATTTGGATTTCTAGTCGAGCAGGCGCGCGGGACCCATTGTCTATTGGGTCTTCACGTCCAAGCGCTCGATGGCCGCGCGGGCGGCATCGGCGGCGGGTGACCCCGGTGCGGCGTTGATCGCACCCAGCCAGGCTTGGCGCGCGGCGGCGCGGTCACCCTGGTCGTTGCGGACCATGCCGAGCTCGGTCAAGGCGTCGGGATTGTTGGGATCCAGCGTCAAGGCACGGGTCAGATCGTCGGCGGCGAGGTCGGCCACGTCGAGCAGCCGGTAGGCCGCCGCGCGAAACACGAGCGCGTTCAGGGAGCGCGAATTTCGGTCCAGGGCGGCGCTGAAGTCGTCGATCGCCTCCCAGTATTTGCCCGCGCGGGCCAACACTTCGCCGCGGCTGATCCACAGCCCCGCGCTGCTGTCGTCGAGCTCCAAGGCAGCGGTGAACACTGCATAGGCGCGGCTGCCGTCGCCCAGGCGCAACCAAACCTGACCGGCTTGGCCGAGAACGGCGGCGCGTTCCCTGGCGCCGAAGCCGTTCATGTTTTGCGCCAGCGCCTCCAGCCGTTGCGCCGCCTCGTCGAGCTGTCCCAGGCCGACCAGGGCGACCGCGGTGCAATGATGCGCCGCCGGGCCGCCGCCTTCGTCGCGCCAGGCGATTGCCGCTTCGAACCCTTCCGAGGGCTTGGAACGGGCCAACGCCATGCAGCTCTGATAGGCGCGCGAGACCGGCATTTCCGAGAACCGGTTTTGCGCCCAGGCCGGCGGCGGCGCCGACAAAGTCACGCCGGCGAGCGCCATCGCGATCGAGGATACGAAAAGTCGTACAAATCCTGCCGGCAATTGCCGCATTGTCGACCAACCCTTTATGCTCGAGCGCCGTGGGCCCATGTAACAAGACCTCGGTCGATTCCCAAGATACTTTAACGGGAACAGCTTAATAGCTAATGAGTGCAGCCGATATCACGATGTCTGATACCCGCACCCTTTTCTGCTTCGGCCTCGGCTACTCCGCCGAGGCATTGGCGCGGCGCTTGATGGCGCAGGGCTGGTCGGTCCGCGGGACCAGCCGTAGCGAAGCAAAATGTGACGAACTGGCCGAGCAAGGCATTGGCGCGTGGCGGTTCGACCGCGACCGGCCGTTGGCCGACTCCGCGGCCGCGCTCGATCGCGTGACCCATATCCTCAGCTCGGTGCCGCCCGACGCGGCGGGCGATCCCGTGCTCGACCACCACGGCGCCGATATCGCCGCCCGCGCGCCGACCCTGCAATGGGTCGGCTACCTGTCGACCACCGGGGTTTATGGCGATCGCGGCGGCGGCATGGTCGACGAAGCCTCGGAGCGCCGGCCGGTGACGGTGCGCGGCGAACGCCGGGTGGCAGCGGAGGACGGCTGGTGCGAGTTGTGGCGCGATCATGGCGTCCCGGTGCATCTGTTCCGTCTCGCTGGCATCTATGGGCCCGGGCGCAACGCGCTGGCGACGGTCAAGCGCGGCCAGGCGCGTCGCATCGTCAAGCCCGGCCAGGTGTTCAGCCGCATCCACATCGACGATATCGCGACCATCCTCGAAGCGTCGCTGGCGCATCCCAACCCAGGCGCCGCTTACAATGTGTGCGACGACGAAGCGGCGCCGCCGCAGGATGTTATTGCCTATGCCTGTGAGCTGCTCGGCGTCGAGCCGCCGCCGGAGATCCCCATTGAGGCGGCCGAGCTGTCGGAGATGGCGCGCAGCTTCTACGCCGAGAACAAGCGGATGGCGAACCAGCGCATAAAGCGCGAGCTGGGGGTGACGCTCGCCTATCCCGACTATCGTGCCGGCCTGCGGGCGTTGCTCAAGACCGGCTCGTATTAGCGCGCCGGCTCCTGCGTCGTGGTTTGCTCGGCGGGATAACCGATGCCGGCGTTTCAGCCAGCGGCCAATGTGCTTGCGCGATCGGCTCGTTGTCGACTGCAGTGAAATTCGTCCCCACGCGAACAAATCCGATGTCCCGACAATGCGGCTTAGGGTGAGTTGCTGTTTTTAGTCAATAAATCAATGGTTTAGATACCGGAGAAGTGTCCTAATCAAGGTTTAATAAATTGACCCTACTGTACCATGGTATTCTCCAGGTGCCGGGCAACCGACGGAGCGGGACGGTTACAAGGCAAAGTTCAAATTGAATGTTGATGCAGGAGATACCCCGTACCTGGCCTGGCTAAGGCTGCTCAGCCCAATACGGTTGAGAGCGGGGTCGGATCGCATCGGCGCCTTGTAGCAGTCCAGCTAATCGAGCCGATAAGGCCTGCGCCAATGAATTTTCGCTCAGCGAGCAAGGATCAAAGAACATGGATGCCAACGAGTTACTGAAAGACAAAGGCGATTCAATCGTCGCCGTTCATTTGGGCGACGCCGTTCGGGCGGTAATCCACGTTATGGCCGAACACAAAATTGGCGCCGTCGCGGTGAAGGACGCCAGCGGAAAACTGGCCGGTATTATTTCGGAGCGTGACGTCGTGAGGGGTTTGGATAATTTTGGCCCTGGTTTAATCGATCAACCCGTCGACGAGCTCGTAACGACGTCCGTCGTAACTTGCGGTCCGCACGAAACATTAGTCGAAATTGTATGGTCGATGGATGCCAACGGCATACGCCATCTCCCGGTGGTCGATGGCGAGAATTTGGTTGGCATGATCAGTATTCGCGATGCCATGAGCGCTTGGCTGAGTGCGAGCAAAGAAGACATTCAACAGCTCCGCGAACGTATCGCGGCTTGAGACTGGCCGGCAATTACCCGCCGAGTCGCCCGACCAATCCCTCGACGATCGCCACCAGTCGCGCCAGGTCCCGCTCCGACGACAGGCGGTGGCCGCCGTCCTTGACCAAAATCAGCTCGACATCGTCGGATGTCAGCGCGTCCATCAGCTTTTGCGACTGCGTCCACGGCACGTCGGCGTCGGCGGTACCGTGAATGAGGCGCACCGGCAGGTCGAGCTCTACCGGTCCGGTCAACACCCGTTGTCGGTTGCCGTCTTCGACTAGGGCGCGGGTGATGATGTAGGGCTCGTCGGAATATTCCGACGGCGCCGAAAAAAAGCCTGTTTCGTCGATCTGTGCCATGACTTCGGATCCCAGATGCGCTGGCATCAGGTCGTGGGTGAAGTCGGGCGCCGCGGCGATCCCCACCAAGCCGACCGCCTGCTGTGGGGCTGCCGCGCCTTTCAGCGCCAGCGCGATGTGCACCATGACCCAGCCGCCCATCGACGAGCCGACAAGAACGAGCGGCCCGCCGAGGCCGGCCACGGTCGCGCCGGCGTGGCGAATGACGGTCAGGGCGTCGGCGGTCCAGCGGCCGACCGTGCCGTCGCGGAATTCGCCGCCCGAATAACCGTGCCCGGCGTAGTCGAGGCGGAGATAGGCGCGGCCG
>JBFKGW010000059.1:0-9403 GCA_041633145.1 Alphaproteobacteria bacterium | reverse complement strand
TCCGCGACCCGTCGCGGCGATGTAAACCTGGTACTACCCTGTCCCACACTGGCGGCGCTTGGCGGCAAGATCAAGCGGGCGTATATCTGTCGCCATGGCGGCAACCGGAAAACATGCCAGCGCGCCGACGCTCGACGATATCGAAGCCATCGCAGGGGAAGCGTTTGCAACGATCCCGCAAGCGCTGGCGCAGCATGTCACCGATGTCGTCATCCATGTCGTCGACTTTCCCGACGACGAAACCATGGAAGCGCTGGAGCTGGAAAGCCCGTTCGATCTGTTGGGCCTCTACCAGGGGATCAGCCTCGACCGCAAAAGCGTCGCCGATACGCTGACCGACGTCGACCGCATCTATCTCTACCGGCGGCCGCTGTTGGACTATTGGTGCGAGACCGGCGAGGATCTCTACCACGTGGTTCGGCACGTGCTGATCCACGAGATCGGCCACCATTTCGGCTTTTCCGACGACGATATGGAGGCGATCGAGGCGCGCTCCGCCAGCTAAGCGATCATTAGCCGGTGGTGATGTACTGGCGCAGCGCCTCGGCTTCGTGCTCGGTTTCCTCGATGCGCCGCTTCACGACGTCGCCGATCGAGACGATACCGATCAACAGCCCGTCGTTGACCACCGGCAGGTGGCGAATCCGGCGATCGGTCATCACCGTCATCAAATGGTTCACCGTATCTTCGCGGCCGCAAGTAATGACGTCGCGTACCATCACCTCCTCGACCCGCTTGTCGAGGGTCGCGGTACCGCCGCTGGCGATCTGGCGCATCACGTCGCGCTCGGAAATAATTCCGTCGATGCGCTGGCCGTCGGCGCTGACTACCAGCGCCCCGACGCCGGCTTCGGATAGTTTCTGCACGGCTTGCAAAACGGACCAATCAGGCCGCGCGGTTTCCACATTCGCGCCTTTGGCGCGGAGGATGGCATCCACAATCATCGGCACATTCTCCATATGTCGACGCGCCTAGAGCCCCAAAACTGGCCACGCGGCCAGCTGGGGACGCCGGCGCACTATTGCGTAGCAGTAGTATTTCACAAATAGGGTGATTTGCCCATGTGGGCAATGGATGCGCTAGATACTTGATTATTCGGAAGAATTTGCCACGGTTAACCGTTCGATGGCCTCGCTGACGGTGCGGTAGGCCTCGCTGTCCTCGGGGATCAGATCGCGCAGGCGCTCGAAATAGACCAGCGCGGTCGCGCGGTCTTGCGCCCGCGCAGCGGCGAGACCGGCCCGCAGCAGGGTCTCGGGATGGTTGGGCTCGAGCGCCAGGGCTTTGGCGTAGGCTTCGGCGGCACGCACCGGCTCGTCGAGCACCGTGTAGGATTGGCCGAGCCGCCGCCAACCCTCGACGTCATTGGGTTCGCTTTCCAGCCGGCTGGCTAGGCGGGCGACCATGCTGCGGATCATCTCCTGCTGTTCGTCCGGCGACAGATTTTGCGCGGCGGCGATATCCTCGCGGTTTGGCCCCGGTTGCGCCGGCAGGTAGTCCGCCACATTAGCGCCCACCTCGCCGGCGGTCTGGCGAATGCGGTCGACCACCACGGGCAGCCACGGCGCGCCGGCGGGCGCGTCTTGCGCCAGCGCCGACCATTGCTCGAGCGCCTCCTCGCGCCGGCCCGCCTGATAGCTCGCCAGCGCGAGGAAAAACCGCGCGCGTGGTTCGCCGGCATTTTCGCTGAGTACCTTCAGGAATGCCTGCTGCGCTTCGGGGGTCACCATGCCTTCGGCGGCGAAGGTCAGTGCTTCGCCGTAGGCCGACGCGATATCGGCTCGCCCATCCGACAGGGTCATCGCTTGGGCCAGCGCCTCGACCGCGCCGGGCTCGTCGCCCACGGCCAGGCGCAAGCGGCCGAGATCGCGCCAATGATCGGGATTGTCCGGCTCGGCGGCGATGCGCTCTTCGACGGCCGAGAGCAGCGAGCGCGCCTCGGCGGCCTGCGGACTTTCAGTCGGCGGCGGCCGTTGCGCGAACGGCTGGTTGGGCAGGCCGGGCGACCCCAGGTTCGCGTACAGCGCCAGCGAGGCCACGATTATGGCGATCGCCAGGAGGGCTGCCAGCGGACCGCGGCGTACCGACGGCGCCGCGCGTGGTTCGAGCCCGGCCGATCGCGACGCGGCCAGCAGGCGACGCTCGATCTCAAGCTTCGCCGTGGCCGCTTGGGTCTCGTCGATCAGACCGCGCGTGACATCGCGCTCGAGCTCGCGCAGTTGGTCGAGATAGACCTCGATATCGAACTCGGCGCGGTTGGCCGGCGCGGCGCGCGGCCGCAGCAGGGGCCAGAAAACCGCCGCGAGAACCGCGGCAAGCAAGCCGCCGAAAATGATCCACAGGGTCATGTGGCGCGGTCGTCGCTGTCGCCGTTGTCGCGCGTCTCGCCGCCGAAGGGACGGTCGAGTTCTTCGCGCAGCCCGCTCTTGCGCTGCGGCTGCGGCGTATCGGCGGCCAGCTGCTCGACCAGTGCATCGAGCTGTGCCCGGTCGGCCGGTGACAACGCCTCCGGTCCGGTTGCGCTAGCGCGTTGGCGTTGATAGGTGCGGAAGAACACCAATCCCAAGACAATCAGCACCACCGCCATCAGCGGTGGGCCGATCCACAGCGCCAGCGTGTTGCTCTGAAACGGCGGGCGCAGCAGCACGTAATCGCCGTAGCGGGCGACCATATAGTCGACGACTTGCGTATCGGTATCGCCGGCGACCAGCCGCTCGCGCACCACCAACCGCATGTCGCGGGCGATATCGGCGTTGGAATCGTCGATCGACTGGTTTTGGCAGACCACGCAGCGCAGTCCCTTGGAGATTTCCCGCGCGCGCGCTTCCAGCGCCGGATTGTCGAGCACCTCATCGGGTTCAACGGCGAGCGCTGGCGTTCCCGGCACCAGCGGGCCCACTATGAACGCTCCCAAAAGCGTGAAAATCACCAACAACCGCTTCATTGGCTCGCTTCCTGCAACTTCGGCAGAATGGTTTTCTCCAGCACGTCTGGCGTTATCGGCCCGGCATGCTTGTAGGTGATTATACCTTCGGCGTTAACGATGAAGGTTTCGGGCAGGCCCGTCACGCCCCAATCGACGCTCACCCGGCCATCCGGATCGGCGCCCACGAAGGTGTAGGGGTTCCCGTTTCTTTTCAACCACCTGGTTGCATCGGCAGTGGTGTCGCGATGGTTCACACCGTAAACGGTCAGGCCGTCTTCGGACAAACGCGTGATCAACGGATGCTCAGCCAGGCAGGGCACGCACCACGAGGCAAAGAAATTCACCATGCTCGCCTCGCCGCGCAGGTTCGCCGTGGCGAAACCGCCAGGGACATCTTCGGCGAGCGCCGGCAGGGTGAATTCTGGCACCGGCTTGCCGACTAAGGGCGAGGGTATCAGCGAGGGATCGCGGCCTTCTTGCGTTTGGAGCGTCAGCACGCCGAGAACGACGATAAGGATCGCGAATACAGCGACCGGAAGAAGCAGCAAGACCCGTCGCATGAGCTACTCCGCCGGTGCCGGCGCTCCGCCGATGCTCGGCTCGGGCGACTGCTTGCGCCGCGGCGCGCCGACCCGGTGCCGGCGGTCGGACAGCGACAAGAAGCCGCCGAAAACCATCACCAAAGCACCGAGCCACAGCCACGGCACCATGGGATTGATGAAGAACCGCACGGTCCATTTATTGGCGGTGTCCGGCGTCCGCCCGGACTCGCCCAGCGCGGCATACAAATCGGCCAGCAGGGTCGTCTTGATGGCGGCTTCGGTCGTGGTCTGGCCGGCGATCGGGAAGAAGCGCCGTTCCGGATAGAGCACGGTGACCGTGCCGTCGCCGTCGGTGAGCACGAAGGTGCCGCGTTCGAAGCTGTAGTTTGGACCCTGGCCGTTCTCGACACCCTGAAGCATGAGGGTGAAGCCCTTGACCTGCGCGCTCTCGCCCGGCGCCAGCGTGGTGATCAGTTCGGTGCGCCAGGCCGACGAGCCGGTGATGCCGACGATCATGATCGCCAGGCCGAGATGAGCCAGCGTCATGCCGCTGGCCGCGCGCGGCAGGCCGCCCAGCCGGCGCCAGCTCTCGGCCGCCGGCGCGCTAAACAGCTTGATGCGGGTTGCCCATTCGATCAAAGCGCCGGCAGCGAGCCAGGCCGCCAGACCCATGGCGAACGGCGCCAGTACCGGGCCGTCCGGCACGGCGATAAAGGTGAGGACGATAACCGCGATGGCGGCAGCGAGGGCGCCGGTAAGCTTGCGCGTCACCGCGCGGATATTGCCGCGCTTCCAGGCCAGCAGCGGGCCAAAGGCCATGGCGAGCACCAGCGGCACCATGATCGGCGCGAAGGTCGCGTTGAAATAGGGCGGGCCCACCGACACCCGGCTGGCGCCGCCCGATGCCGCATCGAGAATGAGCGGATACAGCGTCCCCAGTAACACGGTAGCGCAGGCCAGCGTCAACAGCATGTTATTCAGCACCAGCGCACCTTCGCGGCTAACCGGCGCGAACAGGCCGCCGCCGCGGATCGTCGGCGCCCGCCAGGCGAACAGCGTGAGCGCGCCGCCGACGGTGAGCAGTAGGATCGCCAAGATGAAGATGCCGCGCTCGGGGTCGGACGCAAACGCGTGCACCGAGGTGAGTACGCCCGAGCGCACCAGGAAGGTGCCGAGCAGGCTCATCGAGAAGGTCAGAATGGCGAGCAGGATGGTCCAGTTTTTCAGGCTGTCGCGTTTCTCCACGACGATCGCCGAATGCAACAGCGCGGTGCCGAACAGCCATGGCATGAAGCTGGCGTTCTCGACCGGATCCCAAAACCACCAGCCGCCCCAGCCGAGCTCGTAATAGGCCCACCAGCTACCGAGCGCGATGCCTGCGGTCAGGAATACCCACGCCGCCAGCGTCCACGGCCGCACCCAGCGGCCCCATGCGGCGTCGACGCGGCCTTCGATCAACGCGGCGACGGCGAATGAAAACGCCATCGAAAAGCCGACGTAGCCCAGGTAAAGCAGCGGCGGATGGAAGGCGAGACCGGGGTCCTGCAACAACGGGTTCAAGCCCGTACCGTCGGGCGGCGCCGGCGCCAGGCGAAGGAACGGGTTCGACGTGAAGACGATGAAGGCGAGAAAGGCGACGCCGATCATCGCCTGCACGCTCAACACGCGCGCCTTCAAGGTTGGCGGCAAATTGCGGCCGAACAGGGCGACGGCGGCGCTGAAGATCGCCAGGGTCAGCACCCACATCAGCATCGAGCCCTCGTGGTTGCCCCACACGCCGCTTACCTTGTAGAGCATCGGCTTCAGCGAATGGCTGTTCTGGAACACCACCGCGAGGGAAAAGTCGGACACCACGAAGCCATGGGTGAGCGCGGCGAAGGCGATCACCAGCAGGCCGGCCTGGGCGATCGCCATGCGGTTGCCGAATTCCATCAAAGTCGCGTCGGCGCGCGCCGCGCCAACCATTGGCACGACGGCCTGGACCGCCGCCAGGATCAACGCCAGGACGAGTGCGAACTGGCCAATTTCAGCGATCACTGTTTGGCCTCCGTGGAGCGCAAATAACCCTCTCCCTTTGGGAGAGGGTGGCGAGCGTAAGCGAGCCGGGTGAGGGGATTGAGGCTGGACCGTCACGCCAGTGGCGTGGCGTAAGCCAGCCGAAATAACTTTCTATGGAACGACTTTCGCCGTGCAGTTGCACGACGGTTCGCTCCACAGCCCCAAACCCCTCTCCCCATGGGAGAGGGGCATCGCACCTGAGGTTGTCGGGATGGGACGATGTAGATGGCGAAGCGATCATTGCGGCGGCGCTCCGTCTTGCCAGCGGCCGGAATTCTTCAGCGCGTCGGCGACTTCCTTGGGCATGTAGGTCTCGTCGTGCTTGGCGAGCACCTGCGAGGCGACAAAGGTGCCATCGGCCTGCAGGCTACCCTCGGCGACCACGCCCTGGCCCTCGCGGAACAGGTCGGGCAACACGCCGGTAAAGCTCACCGGCACAGTGCCGGTGAAGTCGGTCACGCGAAACAGCGTGGTCGCGCCAGATTGGCTGACGCTGCCTTCCTCGACCAGGCCGCCGAGCCGAAATCGTTCGTTGAGCGCGATCTCCTGCTCGGTGAGGTCGGCCGGTGTGTAGAAAAACACCAGGCTGTCCTCGACCGCGGTCAACACCAACGCGGCGCCGGCGCCAACCAGGCCGAGCGAAACCAATACCAGGAGCAGCCGCCGGTGCTTGCGTTTCATTGGCTCGGCTCTTCCGCGGCGCGTCGCCGGCGCCGGCCGCTTGTCTCTTCCGCCAAATGCAGCGCCGCCTCATTGGCGCGTAGCTGCCGGGTGCTGGTCACCGCCATGGCGATCAGGATGACCGCGGTCAATCCCAGTGCCGGCCAGACGAAGGCGGCATAACCGCCCATATTGAGAAAATTCGTAACTGCTTCCACGTTCTCGGCTCTGTTCGGGCGACGGCGGCGCGGCTGCCAGGCGCTCTCCGTTTTCTATAAGCAAATGATTAAAGACAGATAATAGGGTTATTTAGCGGAATCCACCGATCAATCCCACCGCTGGGTGCGTCACATTGCCGTGGGAGTTAACCGTAAGGAGCGACCTTTATTCCCGTTGCGACCTTAGAGTTCGCTGCCCAAGCAGGGTTTGACAGTTGATTCCGGCCCCAAACGGGTGTGCGACAGGCCCGGTTCGCTACTGGGTGACCGATTTGAGGTAGGCGATGACATCGCGCCGGTCGCGTTCGCGTGCCAGGCCGATGAACGGCATCCGGTTACCGGGGATGAACGCCTTGGGGTTTTCCAGAAACCGGTCGAGCGTCTCATCGGTCCACACGACGCCGGATTGTTTAAGCGCCGGCGAATGGCGCTTGAAGCTGAACATCCGTTGACCGGCGGAGGTGCCGAACAAGCCGAACAGATTAGGGCCCGCCTTGTTACGGTCGCCCTCGGCGACGGTGTGACAGGCGCGGCAGGCTTGTTTGAACACGTTCTCGCCCTGGCCGACGCTGCCTTCGGCGTGGCCAATAGACGTGGACGCGATCATCGTAACGGCGCCTGTCGCCGCCGCGAGGACTAACCGCAACGATCGATCGAGACCCAACACTAGCGTGTGAGCTATTCGGCGGCGTTGAGGCGCAGCGCGCGTGCCTTGCGCGCGGCGAGGTCGGCGCGCATGCGCACCAGCAACATGGTCACGAAGTAAAGCGTGAAGGCGATGCCCATCAGCAATAGCGGCGTCAGCATCGACGGGTCGATCGATGGGCCGTCGAGGCGGGTCAGGCTGGCCGGCTGGTGCAGCGTGTTCCACCAGTCGACCGAGAACTTGATGATCGGGATATTGACGAAGCCGACCAGCGCCAGAATCGCGGCCGCCCTGGCGCCGCGCGCCGGATTGTCGAAGGCGTGGGTCAGCGCGATGTGACCCAAATAGATGAACAGCAGAACCAGCACCGAGGTCAGCCGGGCGTCCCACACCCACCAGGTGCCCCAAGTCGGCTTGCCCCAGAGGCTACCGGTCGCCAGTACGATGACGGTGAAGCCGGCGCCCAAAGGGGCGGCCGAGCGGGCCGCGATGTCGGCCAGCGGATGCTTCCAAATCAGCGATATGGCGCTCATCACCGCGATGAAGGTGTAACAGGCCATCGCGGTCCAGGCTGCGGGGACGTGCACGTACATGATGCGCACAGTCTCGCCCTGCTGGTAGTCGGCCGGCGAGGCGAACAGCGCGAAATACAGCCCGACCGCAAACACGATCACCGTGCCGGCGGCGGCCCACGGCAGGATCGTCGCAGCGAGGCGGGAGAAGCGGGCGGGGTTGGCGAAACGGTGCAGCAAGGTTTTGTGGTTCCTCAGATGTGTCCCTAGCCTACTCGATCGCCTGGCGCAATGCAGCCGCCGCTGCCCACGGCGCCGTCGCCAATGCGAACAGCAGAAAGCCACCAAGCACCATCAGCAGGCTGGTGAACTCGCGGTCGTTCAGCGCGCTGTCGACCACCAGAGCGCCGAAGATCAGCACCGGGATATAAAATGGCAACACCAGCAGCGAGATCAAGACGCCGCTGCGCCGGGCGCCCAGGGTGAGCGCCGCGCCGATCGCGCCGATCAGGCTCAGGGTCGGCGTGCCGAGCAGCATCGACAGGATCAGCGGCACGAAAGCAGGTCCCGGCAGATTGTACAATACCGCCAACACCGGCGCGGCGATCATCAGCAGCACACCAGTGGTCAGCCAATGGGCGATGATCTTGGCCAGCGCGACCATGCCTAGCGGCAGCGGCGACAGGACGAACTGCTCGAGGCTGCCGTCCTCATAGTCGGCGCTGAACATGCGCTCCAGGCTCAGCATCGCCGCCAGCAGGGCGACCACCCAGATCACGCCGCCGCCAATACGCGGCAACACTTCGGGGTCGGGGCCGACGCCGAAGGGAAACAGCGAGGCGGCGAGAATAAAGAACACCACCGACATCGCCGCATCGGTGCCGCCGCGAAACGCCAGCTTGAGATCGCGGCGGATCAGCAACATCAGCCCGATCATTGCGCCACGTCCTGCAGGTCGAACCGGTCGGCGTGGCCGCCGAGCGCCTCGTCGAGCCGCCCGCCATGGCTGGCGATTACCGCCACGCCTTCGTTAGCCAGATGGGCGAGAATGGTGTTGGCGAGCATGGCGACGGCGCCGGGGTCGAGCCCGGTTGCCGGTTCGTCGAGCAGCCACAGCGGCGGCCCGGCGGGCGAGTTCTGGCCGACCGCCAGACGCGCCAGGGTGAGCCGGCGCCGCTGGCCGGCCGACAGGTAGCGCGCCGGCAGATCGGCGAGCTGTTCGATGCCGAACTGGTAGAGCGCCGGTTCGATTTCCGGCTCGATGCCGTAGAGCCGCGCCCAGAAATCGAGGTTCTCCCACACTGTCAGGCTCGGTTTGACCGGATCGGCGTGGCCGATATAGGCGATCCGCCGGCGGTGGGCCTCGGCGTCGGCGTCGACGTCGTCGCCTTCCCAGGCCAGCGTTCCGGCTGCCGGCGCCAATAGGCCCGCCAGAATGCGCAATAGACTCGATTTGCCGCTGCCATTGGGACCCGACAGCAGCAGCGCGCGGCCGGGATTGACGGCCAGGGCAAGGCCGGCGAACACCAGCCGGTCGCCGCGTACGCAGTCCAGTTCTTTTACCGTCAGGCCTTGCATCGTCCCCGCTCGTTTCCGCCAGACCTAACCGGACCGGCGCGGCGAACCTAGCAGAGCGCCGAGTCGGTGCCGAGAGGGAGTACGCCATTGGCGGCGCACAAAAAAGACCGCCGGTTGGGGGTAACCGGCGGTCTCAGGCCCTGGATCAACATCGGCCCTGGGGGAGGGCTGGATGTCGGAGGCTGACCGGCCGCGCCCGATGGAATTGACTCGGCCGGCAGGATTAATGTGGCTACGCGATTTGGCGATAGTTGGGTTTTATT
>JBFKGW010000058.1:0-9479 GCA_041633145.1 Alphaproteobacteria bacterium | reverse complement strand
GTTGGTTGGCGAGCCCACACCCACATCAGCGTGGTTTAACTCTGGATGCTCGGGTCAAGCCCGAGCATGACGGTGGGGAAAAGCCCTAGCATGGCGGTGAGTGCGTGCCGCGCGAGCGGCGCTAATCTGGACAGCAGCGGGTCAAGCCCGCGCATAACGGAGGAATGCGGCGGGCTTAGCCGTCGCGGTGGGTCTTTTCCATCCGCTCGTGGCGCTCTTGCGCCTCGACGCTCAGCGTCGCGATCGGCCGGGCGATCAGCCGGCGAATGTTGATCGGCTCGCCGGAATCTTCGCAGTAGCCGTAATCGCCGGCCTCGATGCGGCGCAGCGCGTCGTCGATCTTGCTGATCAGCTTGCGGCCGCGGTCGCGGGTGCGCAACTCCAGCGCGCGCTCGCTTTCCAACGAGGCGCGGTCGGCGATGTCGGGTTCCTGGATGCTGGTGTTCTGCATGTTCAGCAGCGTCTGACCGGACTCGCGCAACAACTCGTTGCGCCATTCCAGCAGCCGCTGGCGGAAGAACTCGGTCATCATCGGGTTCATGAACTCATCGTCATCGGAGGGAACATAGTCTGGTGGCAACAACGTCGACGACATGGAACGTCCTCAGTCCAGGTTCATAAACAAGCCGCGTATGGCGCGCGGAATATATATAAGCTCACTTGTCTCCGGCAAGATGAATCGGTTTTCTAATTCGCCTTGCCTAATAATGTCTAAATATACCTAGTCCTTTGTTTATTAAGGCATTTGCTTAGTTTTTGCAGTGCACAAAAGAAATCTTTATTCGCGTTGAATTTCAAATCACCGAGAGTTTTGCCAGCTCGACTCGGGCGCGCAGCTCGATTTCGTCGATGATCTCCATCAGCCGGGGATCGCCGCCGTCGCGCCGCCGTTCGGCCAAACGCAGCACCAAAGCCTGCAGGTCGATGCGCGATAAGTCGCCGCGCAACAGACCCAGACGGATTTGATCGAGCCGGTCCAACAGGTCTTCGGCGTGTTTTTGTTCCGGCGATACGCTTTGGCGCGTCGCGTCGGGGACTTCCTGCAGCGCGACCAGCGCCTCGACCGAGTCGAGTTGCGCGGCACCGCCGCCGGCCACCGGCGTCGCTTCCGCGCTGCCCGGAATATGTTTGGCGAAATCGGTGCCGGCGCCGCTTTGGCTTTTTCCTGTTCGGCGGACCGAATTGGCGCGCACTGACCCAGGAGCGTCGATTTTCATGCGTTGTGTCCGTTAATGCGGTCACCAGATGGACGCTGGTCACTTCAGATTGCCCAAACGGAGTTAAGACAACGTTAAGCGCGGCGGCGGTCTTAACCTGTGATCAAACCCGCAAGCCCTCGACCACGGTGATAAACGACCAGCCTTCGCCTTCGGCAATCACGCGGCTCCTGCCGTCGGGCCGGGTGATGATGATCGTCCACGACCGTCCATCGGCCGAGGAAAACACCTCGAGGATATTACCGTTGGTTGCAAGACCGCCAGCCACCGGCACTTCTTTATAGCGCTCGCCCAACTGGCTAACGATCTCGTCGCGCGAAAAACCATAGGGCTGGTGAAGGGCGCTTTGTGCAGCCGCGTGGTCGCTGCTCAGCAGAACCATGACGCCCAGCACAACCGCCATGACCGCGGTCAGCAGCAGGCGCACGGTGGTGTCGGGGGTGAGGCGAGTTCGGATCGCATGGTACCGCATGGCATTGTCCTTATGTTTACCTGAGGCAAATATCGGCCAAATTTTGCGGCCCGGCTGTGACCGCGCTCACACCTCACTGAATCGTGCGGTGCTTCCATTTTTGCGTGCAATGCGCCTGCCAAGTTCGGCTCGGCAAGAGTTTCCGAACCTCGGCACAAACTGCCGCACCGACCCGCCTCGGGCGCACTTTGGGAAATATATTCCTTAGATAACAATTGGTTATGTGCACTTACGGAGTGGCACGGTTCTCGCATTACCGTGGTCAGCCAAGAATTTACCGAGCCCGAACGGAAGCGCCCTGTGATTATCAACGTACCCTTTCGCAACCTTGTCAGCCGCGCCCACGCGATCGCTCGCCGCGCCGCGGCAACGCCGGTCACGACCGTCGCGGTTTTGACCCTTATGGCGGCGATCTTGTCGGCCGGGCCGGTAGCGCCCGCCGCCGCTCAGTCGCGCATCAAGGATATCGTCAACGTCGAGGGCGTTCGCGACAACTTGCTGGTCGGTTACGGGCTCGTGGTCGGTCTGAATGGCACCGGCGATTCGCTGGATAGCGCACCGTTCACCCAGCAGAGCCTGATCGGCATGCTGGAGCGCCTGGGCGTCAACACGCGCGACGAAATCGACAGCCTGGATACCGCAAACGTCGCCGCCGTGATGGTGACCGCCACCCTGCCACCGTTTTCGCGGCAAGGCTCGCGCATCGACGTGACCGTCAGCGCGTTGGGCGATGCCGAAAGCCTGCGCGGCGGCACGCTCCTGGTAACACCGATGCTCGGCGCCGACGGCGAAGTCTATTCGGTCTCGCAAGGCCCCCTCGTGGTCGAAGGCTTTAGCGCGCAAGGCGCCGGCCAGAGCGTCGTCAAGGGCGTGCCAACCACCGCACGCATCCCCAACGGGGCGATCGTCGAACGCGAGATCAATTTCGATCTCGACCGGCTGGCGACCGTCCACCTCAACTTGCGCAACCCCGACTTCACGACCTCGCGGCGGATCGCCCAGTCGATCAATACCTTCCTCGGCAACCCGGCCGCCGCGGCGACCAATCCGGCGACCGTGCGCATTGCCGTTCCCAACACTTACCGCGGCGGCACGGTGGCGCTGCTGACCGATATCGAACAACTGCTGGTCACGCCCGACCAACTGGCCCGCGTGGTAGTCGCCGAACATTCCGGCGTCATCGTGATGGGGGAGAACGTGCGCATCAGCACGGTTGCGATCGCCCAGGGCAACCTGACCATTCGCATCACCGAGACGCCGCAAGTCAGCCAGCCCAACGCGTTCGCCACGCAGGGCGAAACCACTGTGGTCGACCGCACCCAAATCGAAATCGATCAGGACGAGGACAACCGCCTCGCCGTTCTCGACCGGGGCGTGACCCTGCAGGAACTCGTCAACGGGCTCAATGCGTTGGGCATCGGCCCGCGCGACATGATCTCGATCCTACAGACCATCAAGGCTGCCGGCGCGCTGCAGGCAGAAATCGAGGTGATCTGATGAACGGCGTCCAAGCACCAACCAACGGCGTGCCGGCGAACGACGCGTTCGCCAGCGTCACCCAGTCGCTGGCAAACCGCGCCTCGCCGCTCGACGAGTTGAGCGCGCAGGCCGATGTGCGCGAGGCGGCGCAATCATTCGAAGCCTTTTTCATCTCGCAGATGCTCGCCGACATGTTCGCCGGCGTCGAGACCGACCCCGTGTTCGGCGGCGGACCGGGCGAAACCGTGTTTCGCTCGCTGATGATCGACGAATACGGCAAGGCCGTCGCCAAAACCGGCGGCATCGGCATTACCGACAACGTGATGCGCGAAATCGTTCGTATGCAGGAGCTAAACACCAATGATCGCTAATCAAAAAGCCGCGTCGAGCGCGCAAAACGCCGACAACCTGATCCACATGACCGACCGCTTGTCGCAACTGATGGAACAAGAGGTCGAGCTGCTGCGCAGCCGCCGCGCCAGCGACATTCGCGCGCTGCAGAGCGACAAGGAATCGTTGGCCGCGGTCTATCAGCGGGTGATCAACGACCTGGAACAGAATCCTGGCGCCTTGGAGGGGATCGACGACCTCCGCCGCCAACGCCTCAGCCAGGCGGTGACGCGGCTGCAAAACGCGGCCACCGGTAATGCGATCGCGCTGCGCTCGTCGATCGAAGCGAACCACCAGATGATGGAAGCCATTGCCGCGGCGATCCGCGAACAGAGCACCGCCGACGCGCCCTACATGGCGAATGGCCGGATCGCGAACGGCGGCGGACCGGCCAAGCAAAACTTGTCGGTTTCGCTGAACGACACGCTGTAACGGTCGCCTGAGTGACCATTCGTTTGACTACTTTTGACGTAAGGCCCCGCCGATGTCTTTGACCATCTCCCTTCATTCCGCGCTGTCGTCGCTCAGTGTGACCCAGTCGCAGATGCAGATCGTCTCGTCCAACGTGGCGAACGCGGCGACCGAAGGCTACACGCGCAAATTCGCGGCGGCGCAGTCGCTGGTCGTCAACGGCAAGGGCAGCGG
This sequence comes from Alphaproteobacteria bacterium, assembly GCA_041633145.1. Lineage (GTDB taxonomy): Bacteria > Pseudomonadota > Alphaproteobacteria > UBA6615 > UBA6615 > JBFKGW01. The sequence goes on along the minus strand of JBFKGW010000058.1, from coordinate 5,276 downwards.
CGTTCGCTTGGAGGAAATCGAGCGTATCGTCGACGATAACCTGCTGCGCCAGTTCCGCGAGCAGCTCTCGCGGGTCGGCACCCTGGAAGTCCTGAACACCTATTTCGGCCGCATTCAGGACCTGTTCGGCGCCCCCGGCAACAACGCCGATATCACCCATATGATCGGCCGCTTGAGCGCTTCGCTTGAATCTCTGACCGCCTCGCCGGAACTGACCGCCAATAAGTTCGACGTCATCGCCCAGGCAAATTCGTTGGCCGATCGCTTGAATACGATGACCCTTGAAATTCAGACAATGCGTCAAGAAGCCGACGCCGATATCACCGAAACCATATCGGTGATCAACCAGCGGCTGATCGCCATCAACACGCTGAACGATCAGATCGGCGACGCGCAAGCGGTCGGCCAGACCTCCGCCGAGCTCGAAGACGCCCGCGATAACGAGCTCGCGCAGCTGTCGGAACTGATGGATATCCAGACCTACGCGCGCAACAACGGCCACATCATCGTGCTCACCGCGTCGGGCCGCCAATTGGTCGATAACGGTACGGTGACGCTGACCCACACCACGATCTCGACCATGGAGGCCGGGATCAATTATCCCAATATCATCGACGGCATCCACTACGGCCCCGGCGGCGCCGATATCACCGGCGAAATTCAAGGTGGCAAGCTCGCCGGCCTGATCGAAATGCGCGATCAGCGGCTAACCGAGCTGCAGGCCGGGATCGACCGCCTGACCGAGGTTACGGTGGCCGCCACCAACGCCGCGCACAACGACGGCAGCGCGTTTCCGCCGGTGCAATCGCTGACCGGCTCGATTTCGTTCGCCGGCACCGACGCTCCGAATTGGTCGGGCACGTTTCGGGTCACCGTCGTCGATCCGACCGGCAGCGTTGTCGAAAATCTCGATATCGCCCTCGGCGGTATCGCCGATATCAATGCACTGGTCGCCGCGGTCGACGGCATGGCCAACGCCAGTTCTTCGCTGAACGCGGCGGGGCAAATCGTGATGTCGGCGGACGGCACCAACCGCATCGCGGTCCGCGAAATGACCAGTCAGGTGACGACCGGCAGCGAGACCACCGGGCTCGCCCAATTTCTCGGGCTCAATAACCTGTTCACTCTGAATAGCGATTACAACGACTACACCGCCGATCCACAAACCACTGCCACCACCGCGTTGGGCCTGGCCGGCACCCTGACCATCGACTATCCCGGCGGGTCGACGCCGGTCGCCTATCTCGTCGGCGAGGACCTGACGACGATCGCCGCCAACATCACGGCGGCGCTGGCGGCGGAAAACATCACCGCGGCCGTGCTACAGGAAAATGGGCAATTCCGCCTCACCCTGACCGATGCCGACGGCGACAACTTTTTCATCACCGACAGCGGACAGCTGTCCAGCACCATCAACTTGCGCAATGGCCTGATCGCCGCCGCCAATCGCGTCACCCTGCGGCCGGACATTTTCGCCGATCCCAACCTTTTGTCGACCGGCCAACTCTCCAACGCCGCCACCCTGGCGGTCGGCGACCTGGTGCTCGCCTCAGGCGACGGTACCGCCGCCGAAGCGCTCGCGGCCGCGCTGACCAGCGGGCAAACCTTCGCTGCGGCCGGCGGCCTGCCGGTGTTGACGGCACTGCCGGGCGATTACGCGGCGGCCATCAATTCGCTCAATTCGACCCAGGCCGCCAACGCCGAGGCGCAATTCGAAATTCAAGTGGGTTACCAAGAGGCGATCAAATCGCGCAATGCGGCGATCAGCGAAGTCAACATCGACGAGGAGATGTCGACGCTGCTGGTCCTGCAGAACGCTTACCAAGCCTCCGCCCGCGTAACCCAAGCTGTCGGCCAGATGATGGAAGTTCTGGTCAACATTATTAATTAGTTCGGGAGCCGAACGATGACTCGCATTGGTACGTTTGCCCAACAACGGTTCATCATGTTTCACGCGCTGCGTACCCAGCAAAGCCTGGTCGACGGCTCGATCCAGCTGGCCTCCGGTCAGAAGGCGCAGCGTTATTCCGGCATCGCGTCGGACATCAACCGGCTGTTCGCCGTCGAAACCGCGCGGATGCGCTCGCAAGAGTATTTGCACAACGTCGACATTGCGCTGCGGCGCATCGAGCTGACCGACCTCAACCTGGGCGAAATCGAAGAGATCGCCCGCCAGATGCGCGGCATCTTGGAAGACACCGGCGACGCACCGGTCGCCAACTTCGCCAACCTGAAAACCTTCGCGATCAACGCCCGCTCGCTGCTGATCGACCTGTTGAACGCGCGCGACGGCGACCGCTACCTGTTTTCCGGCAATCGTGTCGACCAGAAAACCGCGACCATTGATCCGGCAGTCTACACCCCGGTCAGCCTGTTCCAGGCCGACGCCATAACCGTCGACTCGACCTTCTACGCCCAATACCGCGCCGACGTGCTGGGCACGCCGGGGTTCCCGGCCGGTTCGTTCTACGAGCAGATCTATTTCGACAAGAACGGCGTCGCCCCGACGGTGCCGTTCCCGGTCGATCCGGACAACCCGACGGCGACCGAATTCAACGCCGAGGATCCTCTGCTGTGGGAATACTACGTAACGCGGATCGGCTCGTCGCAGATGCTGGCCAATCCGAAGTTGGACTACTACCAGGGCGACGCCAACCAGCCGCGCATGCGCGTCTCCGAGACGACCACCATCAGCTATGGCATGACGGGTGACCAGAACGCGATACAGCAGTTGTTCCTGACGCTCGACTCGATCGCCAGCCTGCCGCCGTCGGCACCGCCCGGCAACTTTCTATCGACCTTGATCGACGAAGGATTGAAAACCCTAACCAAGGTGATCGACGTCGACACGACGACTACCTTCGTTTCGATCACCGAGCTGCGCAACCGTGTGCTCGGTCCGGTCAACCTGTTGGGCAACGCCCGCGACTCGCTGACCCGGTCGATCGACCACGCCAGCACCGTGATCGGCGAGACCGAAGGCGTGAACGACACCGAGATCGTCGCGCAAATCCAAACCGAACAGACCATTCTCGAAACGTCGTTCCGGGTGGTCTCGCAAATCCAATCCTTGTCGCTGGCGCAATATGTATAGCGGCGATGAAAGAGTTCGTTACAGAAAATAGCAAATGAGAAATTCGAAGCAGAACCGCTCCGACACATCGAATATAGAAAGAGGAAAATCCAGTGGCTGATATCACACTTAGTGCGGCGGTACGCGCGAACCTGCTGTCGCTTGCCAGTACGGCAAAACTGATCAACCGGACCCAGGAGCGGCTGTCGACGGGTCTGGAGGTCAATAGCCCGATCGACGACGCCAAGGCCTTCTTCGAGTCCAAAGCGTTGAGCGACCGCGCCCGGACCATCAACGAGAAGAAAGACTCGATCGACCAGGCCGTGAGCTCGGTGTCGGTCGCGCTCGAGGCGGTCAACAGCATCGACTCGGTCGTCCAGCAGCTCAAAGGTGTCGTCAACAGCGCCGCTTCGGCGGGCACCGCGGCCGAGTTCAACGAGTTGAACACCCAGTACAACTCGCTGATCACGCAGATCGACAACCTGGCCGGCGACGCCAGCTACCAGGGCGTCAACCTGGTCAACGGTACCGGCACCACGCTGACGGTGTACTTCTCCAACACCACCACCAGCGTGTTGACGGTCGGGTCGGTCGACTTGACCCACGCCACCGGTACGGGTCTTGGCATTTACACCAGCGCGTTGCTCAGCACCGCTGCCAACCGGACGTGCGCCGTCAACCAGTTGGATTCGGCGATCGCCACCTTGGACGCCAAGGCCAAGTCCTTGGGTTCGAACGTCGCGCTGCTGCAGACCCGCCTGGACTTCTCGTCGGCCTACGCCAACGAGCTGCAAGGCGGCGCCGACAAGCTGATCCTCGCCGACATCACCGAAGAAGGCGCCAACCTGGTGGCGTTGCAGACGCGCCAGCAGTTGGGTATCTCGGCGCTGTCGTTCGCTGGACAGAGCGAGCAGTCGATCCTGTCGCTGTTCCGCTAGGCCAGTATACAACCTGGCGGGCCCTAAATCGGAGGCCGCCTGGCTCGCGCGTTCCGGGGCTCACCGCGAATTTCTGAGCCTCGGGTAACTTTTTGTTAACGCGCTTGCGCGCACAGTTAGCGTGCCGGCAAGTAGGTCGGCTAATTTGGCCTCTGGTGCGTGCCCGTGGCGGCAGCGACACCGACGGTCCGAAGGTATTGGACAGAACATGGCGATTGGATTTCTCGACCCATTCGACACCAAGTTCAGTCTGAGCGGCTCGATCGCGCAGACGGCACTCGCCGCCGCGCGCCCGGCGTTCGAGTTGCAGTTCTTCCGGACCCAGGAAGATATACTCAATCGACTCAGTGAAGACGTTGAAAACGTGCAGAACGCGGTTAATACCAAGGGGGCGACCGCGCTGCTCGACCTGCAGATCAAGCGCTTGCAGAACGACTTCACGCTGATCAACGACTATAAGACCCGTACCGACAAAAAAGCGTCGCGGGTAGCGGATACCCTGGCGAACCTGGGCGAACTGATCACGCTTGCCGCCCCCGGCACGGTGGCCGAATTCGACGCCAAATTGGCGGAAACAATCTCGTTGATGGACACCACCGATACGCCAATTTTCGAGCAATTCGGCGTGCAAGACCGGTTGCGCAAAGCGAAGACCGACGGGCAGGCGCAGCTAGAGGCGCTGGTCCACAACAATTTCGCCACGCAGGCCGATATCGACAATACGGTGGCCATTCTGACGACCATTCAAACCGATTATACGGCGTCGGAAACCATCATCGACAGCAATACTAAGATCGCCTTTACGCTGCGGTCGAGCACCAACGATACGATCGCTGAGCTGACCCGCCAAGCCTCCAACATCAAAACCGCGGCGTTGGCCGAAGCGAGTGACAAGGTCAAGGCCAAGCAGGAACAGTATTCGCAACTGCTGACCGCGCTGTCGCTGGCCTTCGAAGCGTCGCAGGAATTCACCAAGTTCATCGCGTCGAGCCTTGCGTCGGCGCAAGACACCGAAGTCGGTACCGTCTTCGACATCATCTCCTAGGGCGAGATGATTTTTGCTTTGATCAGCTGTGAGCCGGCGGGCGGTCACTGCCGGGCGCCGGGCGCCTGCCGTCATGCCCGGGCTTGACCCGAGCATCGCGTCCCCCAAGCGTCATGCTCGGGCTTGACCCGAGCATCGATGACCGGGCCGGGCTCAGGCCCGGCCAAGCCGGTGCGACTGAAAAATGGATACTCGCGTCGGTGCGCGAGTATGACGGTTG
>JBFKGW010000057.1:0-9493 GCA_041633145.1 Alphaproteobacteria bacterium | reverse complement strand
TTGGTTTGGCCATAGTCGGAAGCTAATCGAGGGTCAGCGCGAAAACAATGAAGGTGAGCGCCAGCGGCTTATATAGGGCAGCGCACGACCAGCGTCGACCAGCCGTCGAGGCGATACCGCGCGTCTAGAATCAGGCCTTGCTGGCGGTGGGCGGCAAGCACCGGACGTTCCTGATCTATCAAAAGTCCCGACAAAACGGCATAGCCGCCGGGCACCAGATGGCGCGCGCAATCGGGCGCCATACGGACCAACGGGCGCGACAGGATATTGGCCAGGATCAACGCATATGGTCCCGCCCGGCGGATCGCGTGGGCGGCGTAGCCGCGGCTGCGGATCGGCCGAACAAGGAACCGCAATCCATTGCGGTTGATGTTGTAGCGCGCCATCGCCACTGCGGCGGGGTCGATATCGGTCGCCAACACCGGACGCCGCAAGCGCTTGGCCGCAGAGATAGCAAGGATCGCAGTGCCGCAGCCCAAATCAAGCACCGGTCCCGCCGGCAGCAGGCGCGGCCGAACGGCGAACCGGTCGAGTGCCAGCAGACAGCCCTGGGTGGTGGCGTGATGGCCGGTGCCAAAGGCGGTCGCGGCATCGACCACGATGGTGGCGGCACCGACCGGCGCCGGCTCGTCGTGGTAAGAATCGCGGATCCACACACCGCCGACGCGCAGCGGCGCGAAGCTCTCGCGGTTGAGCGCCGCCCAATCGGTCGCCGGTAGCCAGACGATGTCGACCGCAGGCGCGGCAATGCCGGCAACACGCGCCGCCGCTTCAATTTCGCTGCGCAGCGCCGCCTCGTCGGGCTCGCTGGCCGCGTAACCGCTGATACGCAACGCCGCGCCGTTCGGCGCGGGAAACAGGCTGACCGCGGGAATGTGCGCCTCGAGAATGGCGGCGATGGCGTCGCCCACCGCCGCCGGTACGACGACCTCGATCTTCCAACTAGGCGCCGCCGTGGACCCGCTCACACGGCGTCGGCGGCCACGACGAAACTGTCGAGCACCTTCTTGTCGCCGGCCTTGTCGAAAGAAATCGCCAATTTGTTGCGGTCGATCGAGGTGACACGGCCATAGCCGAATTTCTGGTGGAACACCCGCTCGCCAACCGTGAAGCCGACCGGTTCGGCCTCGATCAGGGTCGCTTCGGATTCGATAACCCGGCCGGCACGGTAGCCGCCGCGTTGATCGAATTCGGCTAGGCTGTGGCGGGTCGACATACTGCCGCCTTCGTAAAGGCCGGGCTCGCTGTCGACCACAACATGCTCAGGGGGCAACTCGTCGATGAAGCGCGAGGGAATGGCGCTTTGCCATTGGCCGTGAACGCGCCGGTTGGCAGCGAACGAAACGATGGCGGCGCGTTTGGCGCGGGTCAGGCCAACATAAGCAAGCCGCCTTTCCTCTTCCAGGCCGGCGGCGCCGTTTTCATCCATGTTGCGCTGGTGGGGGAATAGACCCTCTTCCCAACCGGGCAGGAACACCGTGTCGAATTCGAGACCCTTGGCGCCGTGCAGGGTCATGATATTGACCATGTCGGCGCCGGCTTTTTCGGTGTTCTCCATCACCAGCGCGACGTGCTCGAGGAACCCGGCAAGGTTTTCGAATTCCTCCATCGCCGTGACCAGTTCCTTCAAGTTCTCCAACCGCCCCGGCGCCTCGGGCGATTTGTCGTTCATCAGCATCTCGGTATAGCCGCTTTCGTCGAGCACGGTCTCCGCCAGCTCGGGGTGCGGCAGGGCGTCGGGCCCCTCACCCGCCAAAGCCCGCCAGCGCGCGAAGTCGGTCATTAGCGTGGCCAGCGAACTGCGCGTGCGCGGTTTGAGGTCGTCGGTGGTGACGATCTCGGCGGCTGCCCGGTACAAACTGATACCGCCGGCGCGGGCGACTGTGTGCAGCGTCTGCAACGTGGCGTCGCCGATGCCGCGCTTGGGCCGGTTGACGATGCGCTCGAACGCCAAATCGTCGTCGGGCTGGTGAATCACGCGCAAATAGGCCAGCGCGTCGCGGATCTCCATGCGTTCGTAGAAACGCGGCCCGCCGATCACCCGATAGGGAATGCCAAGCGTGAGAAAGCGTTCTTCGAACTCGCGGGTTTGAAAACCGGCACGCACCAAGATCGCCATATCCTGCAACGCAATCGGCGTGCCGTCGCGGCCGCGCCGCTGCAGATCCTCGATACGATCAGAGATGACGCGCGCCTCTTCCTCGCCATCCCAAACGCCGCGCACGGTCACCGGCTCGCCGCCCTCGCCCGACGTCCACAGGGTTTTGCCGAGCCGGCCCTCGTTGTGGGAGATCAAGCCCGACGCGGCGGCGAGAATCGGCGCGGTCGAGCGGTAGTTTTGCTCGAGTCGAACCACCTTGGCGCCAGGAAAATCCTTTTCGAAGCGCAGAATGTTGCCCACTTCGGCGCCGCGCCAGGCGTAGATCGACTGATCGTCGTCGCCGACGCAGGTGATGTTGCGGTGACCCTGGGCGAGCAGGCGAAGCCAGAGATATTGCGCGACGTTGGTATCCTGATATTCGTCGACCAGGATGTAGCGGAAGCGCTGCTGATACTCTTCGAGCACGTCGGGGTGCTCGGCGAACAGGGTGAGGCAATGCAGCAGCAGATCGCCAAAGTCGGCAGCATTGAGCGTGCGCAGGCGGTCCTGATATTCGGCATAAAGGCCGACCAGCCGGCCGCCGGCCAAATCGCCAGCCTCGGCCGCCGAGACCTTGTCCGGCGTCAGCCCGCGGTCTTTCCAGCGCTGAATCACCCCCATCAAGACCCGCGCCGGCCAGCGCTTGCTGTCGATGTTGCTGGCTTCGAGCAACTGCTTGAGCAGCCGCACCTGATCGTCGGTGTCGAGAATGGTGAAATTGGACTGCAGGCCGACCAGCTCGGCATGGCGGCGCAGCATGCGTGCGCCCAACGCGTGGAACGTCCCCAGCCAGATCGCTTCGGCCGGGCCGCCGACCAAATTGGCCACCCGCTCGCGCATTTCGCGCGCCGCCTTATTGGTGAAGGTGACCGCCAATACCTCGTACGGACGAACCCGGCGCAACCGCAATAAATGGGCGAGCCGGGTGGTAAGAACGCGGGTTTTGCCCGTACCTGCCCCTGCCAACACTAAAATCGGCCCGTCGAGCGCCTCGACGGCGTCGCGTTGGGCCTCGTTCAGTTGGGCGAGATAGGGCGCACCGGCGCCCGCGTTAGCGGCTGGAACCGGCTGTGACGCTTCGTCTTCGATGTGAAACGGGTCGGTCATGCAAACTAGGACTATATCACGGCTAATTTATGAGTCGGCGGCCAGCAATATCGCGTAAACAATCGCGTGAGGGCATATCGGAACGGCAACTCCGGTGTTAACATTTAGACATGCTTATCCCTGGCAATATGGGGACATTGTAATGCTTGATCGACCGGTTTTTCTACGCTCCCCGGCGCAAATTGGCGCATTTTCGCGTTCGATTTTCGCTGTGGCGGCGATTTTTTTACTTGGCGCAACTGGGCTTTTTGACGTCGCCCGCGCGCAAACACAATCAAACACCGGCCAATTACTCGAAGCGATCGTCGGCGTCGATTCGCAAATTCCCGGTAACGCGCGCACGGCAGGCACCCTTGGCACGCAACGCCAGGGCAGCGGCGCCGTGATCTCCGACGACGGCTTGGTGTTGACGATTGGATATCTCATTCTCGAGGCGGTCAGCATCGATTTAACGACCAGCGACGGCCGCAGAGTACCGGCGAAGTTCATCGGCTACGACCATGAGTCGGGCTTTGGCCTGGTGCGGGCGCTGCGCCCGTTGGGGGTCACGCCGTTGCAACTCGGCGAATCGGACGGCCTCGACGTGCGATCTCAGGCCTTGATCGCCAACCGGCTGGGCGAGCAAGCCGCCCAAGGGGTTTTCGTGGTCTCGCGCCGGCCGTTTGTTGGCAGTTGGGAGTATCTGCTCGACGATGCCATCTACACCTCGCCGCCGAACGCCAATTTCAGCGGCGCCTCGCTTTTGAGCAGCGACGGCCGTCTGCTTGGCATCGGTTCGTTGTTCGTCGGCGACGCGGCGGAATTCCAGCAGCCGGTGGCCGGTAATATGTTCGTGCCGATCAACGAATTGCGGCCAATTCTCGACGACTTGGTCGCCAACGGTCGGCGCAGCGGCAAAATCCGCCCCTGGGTCGGGATTTTCTCGTCTGAGTTTCGCGGGCGCGTCTTCGTCGACCGCATCGCCGCCGACGGCCCCGCCGAGGCGGTCGGCATCGAGCCGGGCGATCTGATCGTAAAGGTACGCGGTACGCCAGTCGACGATATGGCGAGCTTCCTGCGCGCGGTCTGGAAAGATTCTCGCGCCGGCGATGCCATCGACATGACCGTGCTCACCAGAGACGGCGATCTGCGATCGGTCACCGTGCAGTCGGACGATCGGCGCAATTGGTTGCGGTTCGATCCGAGTTTCTAGGCCGATATCCGGCTAACAAGCCCCGTCGATTTCGTTATGTCGATTGCTTAGCCGTGCTCCTCGGCGCGCGCCTGCAGCAGCGCGCGGTTGTACGCCCGCGCGATATCCAATTCGCCGACGACCCCGCAGAGGTCCATCGACTCCCGGTCGCGAACGACCGGCAGTGCCGAACGCCCGGATGCGGCGATTTTTTCTTGCGCAACTTCCAGACTATCGCTGGGCAGCAATACGTCGACGACCGGCTGGCCGATCGCCGCCGCGTCGAGGGGGCCGCCGTCTTCCCCATTCATCAGCGCGTCATCGACATCGGCGTAGTCAATCACCGCGTCCACCGCGCCATTTTCGCCGACCACGTAGACCTCGCCATCTGGCGATTCGTGTAAGCGGGCATGCACCGTTTGGATATCGCCCGTGGGTTCGATCGTCGCGTAGCGCCAGCGCATGATCTTGCCGACGCGTAAACTACGCAGTAACGCCTGATCGTGGGCGCCGGTCAGGTTGACGCCCTGATTGGCCAATAGTCGGTGAAAGTACGACCGCGCATAGAGTTGGTGCGTTGCCACCGACGCCACCGCGGTCGCGACCATAACCGCGACGGTCAGCGCCGACGAACCAGTGAGTTCAAAAATGATGAAAATCGCGGTCAAAGGCGCGCCGACCACGGCGCCGGCCATCGCCGCCGCGCCGATCAGCGCGTAGGCCGGTACGCCGGAGAACAAATCGGGGAAAATCGCTCCGGCGATAATGCCGTAGGCACCACCCACCATGGCGCCGAGGAACAGCGATGGCGATACCACGCCGCCGCCGAAGCCGAAGCCGACGCAGATAGCGACGGCGGCAATCTTCGCAACGATCAGGAACACCAGCAGTTGAAAGCCGAACTCGGCGCGCAGTGCGGCATCCGTGGCGAGGTAGCCGACACCCAGAATCTGCGGCAAAAACACGGCGATCGCGCCGATCAGCAGGCCGCCGCACACGGGTTGCAGCCAAATCGGTAGCCGGGATTTTTCCACGGTGTCTTCGACGAAGAAAATCGATTGCATGAAACCGATCGCGATAACGGCGCTGACCAGACCGAGCAGAGCGAACGCGGGGAACTCCCACAGCGAAATCAGCTCTTGCGGCGGCACGCTGAAGGCCGGCGCGCTGCCGAAATAGAACCGCCCGATCGCGGTGCCAGTCACCGCGGCGACAAAAATTGGCGCACCGGCCTTAAGCGAGAGATTGCCGACGATCACCTCGATAGCGAACACCGCCCCAGCAACCGGGGCGTTGAACAGCGAGCCGGTTGCGGCGGCGACGCCACAGGCCAGCAGGGTGCGCGACTGCAAGCGGTCGAGGCCGAGACGTTCGGAAAGCCATGCGCCCAGCGTGGCACCAAGGTGGACCACCGGCCCTTCGCGGCCGGTCGATGCGCCAACGCCCAGCGACGAGATGTGGACGACGGTCGAGACCAGACCGTCCCTCAGCGACATGCGGCCGCCGCCAAGCGCGGACGCCTCGATGACGTGGGCGATGCTATGCGCCCGCCGGCCGCGGTGGACGAACTGAAGGATCAAGCCGACCAGCAACCCGCCGCCGGTTGGTACGGCGATCACATGCCACCACGGCAAGCCGCCGACATCGAGCATGATCTCTTCCAGCGAAAATCCGAAACCCAGCCGCTGGATTTCGCCGACACCAATGCGGAATACCAGCGCACCGTAGGCCGCCGCGACACCGACGGCGAGCGCCAAAATGCCTAGGGTGAGGTGCTCGTTACGGGCAATGCGCCGAATTTTCAGGCGCAGGCGGACAACAGGTTTTGGACGCACGGCCGGTGCTTCCATGTGATCGGCGATACGCCCACACCTCTACCACGGCGGGGACAGACGCAAACAGGTGTAGATCAATTCGGAATAAAATTTTTCGTCAGGCGACGTTGGCGGTGAGGTTTTCGTCCACCTCTGCGTCGGTCGTCAGCTGGACGCAATTACGTCCTGCATGCTTGGCCGCGTACAGCGCCGCATCCGCCCGAGCGATAAAGTCGTCTTCCGATTCTCCCGGCCGGAACTCGGCGACGCCGATCGAAAGGGTCACCGACCCCAAGGTCTGGCGCGACGTCTTGCGGACAATTTTTTGCCCGGCCACAACGACACGGATTTGCTCTGCAATGACTTTGGCGTCGTGCATGCTGGTCTGGGGCAAGACAATGGCGAACTCCTCGCCACCGTAACGCGCGGCGGTGTCTTGTTCTTTGGTATTCGCCGACATGCACCCGGCCACCAGGCGGATCACCTCGTCACCCAATTGATGGCCGTAGGTGTCGTTGAACGACTTGAAATGATCGATGTCGAGCATCAGCAGCGATAGCGGTTTCTTGTCTTCGGCCGCGGTCGCCAAACAATCGGTCAATTGTTCGTTGAACGCGCGCCGATTGGCCAGCCCGGTCAGAGGATCCGTCAAAGCCTCGCTGCGAATATCGGCCATGCGAACCTTGAGTTCGGCGATTTCGTTGTTCGACTGATTGAGACTTTCGTTGGCGGTGCGGTTCTGTTCGGCCATGCGGCGGGTCTGTTCGACCAGATTGCTCACCACGTTTTGAATCTGTTCGGCGGAACCAGCCGATTGTAAGGCGCCATCGACACCTTCCAAGGTTTCACCATAACGCTCGGTCGCAACACCAGTCTTCTTCAGTATTTCCGTCGTCTCGGCAATCGCGCGTTCCAAGTCGGCGCCAACCGCATCGATGGCGGCCTCACGTGTGCCTTCTTTGCCGGCTTCGCTCAAGCGCAGGACCGCAGCGTACAAGTCGGCGCACTGGTTCTCGTCGAACGGCTCTTTGTTGGCGATCATACTGTCGACGTGGCGCACAAACGATTGATCGCGCCCGCTCAGATAGACATACCAAATGGTAAAATTCTGCGGATTAGGCGTAATGCCAAGCGTTGCCATGCGCTCGACCGCGCCCATGGCAAATTCTTTCGCCTGTTTTTTCCCCTCGGGGTATTCCACGGCCTATTCTTCCCTCTTCCCGGGCGTTGCGCTCCACATACCATAGGGAATACGGGTTAATGAGCTGTTAGTAGATGGCATCGAATTGGCAACTATTCGCCACAATCGCGCGGTTTTTACTAAAATGCCGTCCATAATTTCGGCTCCGACCCGCGCTTGGAGGCTGGATCCCCATGCCCGAATAAGCCGGCGAAAAAGATTAAGAGAACGGCATATTGCCATTGGATCGCGCGGAGGTTGTCGGCGTTGGATTTGGCGGGCTCGTCGCCGCGCAAAACAGCCGCACGGTACGCCAGTTACCAAGCGGCCGCGCAACCAGCGCAACCGATTAACACTGGCCTATTGCAGGTCCGTCACGCCGCCGCGCCCTGCTCGGTCATTTCGTTGGGGTCGTAGTCCAGACTGGATGCCAGCCAGCGCTCGACCTCGGCGACCTGCATCTTTTTGCGTTTGGCGTAGTCCTCGACCTGGTCGCGACCGATCCGGCCAACGCCGAAGTAAGCGCTTTCTGGTTGGCTGAAATAGTAGCCCGATACCGATGAGGCCGGCCACATGGCGAAACTTTCGGTCAGCGTAACACCCGTATTGGCTTCGGCGTCGAGCAGATCGAACAGGATGCGTTTTTCCGTGTGGTCGGGGCAGGCCGGATAGCCTGGCGCCGGCCGGATACCGCGGTAGGCCTCGGCGATCAGCTCTTCGTTGCTCAGATCCTCGTCGGGCGCGTAGGCCCAGAACTCGGTGCGCACACGTTGATGCATACGTTCGGCGAACGCTTCGGCCAGGCGATCGGCCAGCGCCTCGACCATGATCGCATTGTAGTCGTCGTGCCCTTCCTTGAAGCGTTTGACGATGGCCTCGATTTCCGGACCGGCAGTGACGACAAACCCGCCGATGTAATCGGTGACGCCGGACGATTTCGGCGCAATGAAATCGGCCAGCGCAAAGTTCGGCCGCGCGCTGGTGCGCTGCATCTGCTGTCGCAGCGTATGGATGACCGCCAGCGGTTCCGGTTGGCCCAATTTGGCGTAGACTTCGATATCATCGTCGCCGACCGAATTAGCCGGCCAAAAGCCTACCACGGCGCGCGGCGTGAACCACTTTTCAGCGATGATGCGTTCGAGCATGGCGTTGGCGTCGGCAAACAGATCGCGCGCCGATTCGCCGATCACTGGATCGTCAAGAATACCCGGATAGCTGCCGGCCAACTCCCAGGTACGGAAAAACGGCGTCCAGTCGATGCATCCGACGAGTTCGGCGATGTCGTAATCTTCGAATACCTTGCAGCCGATAAAGGTTGGTTTCGGCGGCGCGTATGCGGCCCATTCTATCGGCGCCTTGTTGCGGCGGGCGGCGGCGAGATTTTGCCGCTTGGCACGCCGACCGCTTTCGGCATGGCGCAAACGCGCATCTTCGTATTCGCTGGCGATCTGGGCGACGAACTGGTCGCGCGCGGTATCCGATAGCAAATTGCCGGCAACCCCCACCGCCTTCGAAGCGTCATGAACATGGATCGTCGGGCCCGAATAGCCGGGCGCAATCTTAACCGCCGTATGGAGCCGGCTGGTGGTGGCGCCGCCGATCAGCAGCGGCAACGAAAACCCTTCGCGCTCCATCTCGCGGGCCAAATTGGCCATCTCATCGAGGCTCGGCGTGATCAAGCCTGAGACGCCGATTATATCGACCTTTTCCGCCCGCGCGGTGGTGAGAATTTTTGTCGCCGGCACCATCACCCCGAGATCGACGACCTCGTAGTTGTTGCACTGCAGGACAACGCCGACGATGTTCTTGCCGATATCGTGAACATCGCCCTTGACCGTTGCCATCAAGATTTTGCCGCCGCTTCTGACGCGGTTGGAAGAATCGCCCCGTTCCGCTTCCATGAAGGGATTGAGATAAGCAACCGCCTGCTTCATCACGCGCGCGCTTTTGACGACCTGTGGTAGAAACATCTTGCCCGCACCGAACAGATCGCCGACCACGTTCATACCGTCCATCAACGGCCCCTCGATGACATCGAGCGGTCGCTCGGTGGCCTGCCGCGCCGCCTCGGTATCTTCTTC
>JBFKGW010000056.1:0-9504 GCA_041633145.1 Alphaproteobacteria bacterium | reverse complement strand
GCCGCGGTCTCGACACCGAGATCGGCGGTAATCAGCAGGTCCTCCAGGTCCCCGAGGGTGACCGCGTCGAGTTTGCGGTCCGACAAAATGCTGCCGATGCCGCCGGCCAGGCGGCTCGAGGATTTACCCAGGCCGGACCGCAACCGGCCGAGCCATCCGCTCGGTTTGTCGTTCATGCCGCCGAGCGCTGGGACAGGTTGCCGACGAGCTTGTCGCCGGTGTGTCCGATGATGCGAACCGCTAGCGGGGTCCCGGGACGCGCACCGTCGACCTCGACCGGCGCGAAGTATTCGGTGCGGCCGAATCCGTCGCGTTCGATCAGGACGCTACGCTCCTGGCCGATCTCGCCCTCGAGATGGCGGCGCAAGGCGGCATCGCCGGCGGCGCGCAACCGCGCCGCTCGTTCCTTTATCTCGTGGCGCGGCACCTGCGGCATTCGTGCCGCCGGCGTTTGCGGTCGCGGGCTATAAGGGAAGACATGCAGGTAGGTGAGCCCGCAGTCCTCGACCAGCTGCAGCGTATTATCGAACATCGCCGCGGTCTCCGTCGGGAAGCCGGCGATGATGTCGGCACCGAAAACTGTATCGGGACGCAGACGCCGCACCATGTCGGTGACCGCGATCGCCTGTTCGCGGCTGTGGCGCCGCTTCATACGCTTCAAGATCACGTCGTCGCCGGCCTGCAGGCTTAAATGCAGGTGCGGCATCAGGCGTGGTTCGTCGGCGATCAACCGCAGCAGGTCGTCGTCGATTTCGGCTGGGTCGAGCGAGCTCAAGCGCAGCCGCGCCAGTTCCGGCACCGCGGCCAGTACCCGCCGAACCATCTGGCCGAGCGTCGGCTGGCCGGGCAGGTCGGGCCCGTAGGACGTGATATCGACACCGCTCAACACGACTTCGTGAAAGCCACGGGCGACCAGCGTTTCGACCTGGCGCGAAATCTCGCCGATCGGCACGCTGCGGGAATTACCGCGGCCGAACGGGATGATGCAGAAGGTGCAGCGGTGGTCGCAGCCGTTCTGCACCTGGATGAACGCGCGCGCGCGCCCGTCGAACCCTTCGATGAGATGGCTCGCGGATTCGCGCGCCGCCATGATGTCGTTCACGCGCACCGGCTCGCCATCGTCGGGGTCGAACGACCGGCGCTGCAGCTTCTCTGAATTACCCAGCACCCGGTCGACCTCGGGCATGGCGGCGTATTCCTCGGGCGAAATTTGCGCCGCGCAGCCGGTCACAATAATCCGCGCGTCCGGGCGATCGCGGCGGGCGCGGCGGATCGCCTGCCGGGCTTGGCGTTCCGCCTCGGCGGTGACGGCGCAGGTGTTGACGATGACCGTCTTCGACAGGCCGGTCGTTCGCGCGTGCTCGCGCATGACTTCGGATTCGTACGCGTTCAGCCGGCAGCCGAAGGTGATGATTTCCGGATCGTTCATTTCAGGCGACATCTTTTTCGGCGGCGGCGAGCAAACTCTCATCGAACACACCGGTGAAGCTGATCGAAGCCGGCCCGGTCATTTCGACGTGGCCGTTCGACAACCACGCGATGACCAGGTCGCCACCGTCGAGGCTCACCCGCACCGTGCGGCCAGTCAGGCCGCGGCGATGCGCGGCCACCGCGGCGGCGCAGGCGCCGGTGCCGCACGCCTGGGTCAGGCCGACGCCGCGTTCCCACACGCGCAAGCGAAGGGCGCCGCTGTCGATGATCTGGGCGACGCCGATATTGGCGCGCTCGGGAAACAGCGGGTCGTGCTCGAGCGCGGGGCCCAGTTGCTCGAGGTCGATCGCCGCCGCATCGTCGACAAAAAACACCGCGTGGGGATTGCCCACATTGACGCCAACGGGATCGGCCAGCGGGCCGCGGGCGAGCGGCAGGTGGTCGGTGTCGCAAGCCTCGGCCAGGGGAATGTCCTGCCAGGCGTCGCGGGCGGGCCCCATATCGACGGTATAGAGGTGCGTCCCGGTATCGGCGGCGCGGGCGGTAATCAGGCCGGCGGCGGTCTCCAGCACGACCTCTGAGCTTGCTCCTTCTTCAAACAACAGCCGCGCGATACACCGGGTCGCATTGCCACATGCCGAAACCTCGCCGCCGTCGGCATTGTGGATGCGCATGAAGGCAGCTGCCCTGTCGTCGCGCGCCGGCTCGACGACGATAAACTGGTCGAAGCCGACGCCGGTGTGGCGGTCGGCCAGCGCGCGCACACCGGCTTCGCCGGCGGTGAGCGGCCGCTGGCGCGCGTCGATAACGACAAAATCGTTACCCAGGCCGTGCATCTTTATGAAATCGCGGGTTGCCATGACCGCGATATAGGACTGCACGGTACCGCGCGTCCAGCCCAAAGGCTGGCGCGTTCGATTATGTGTCGGTGACGCGCCGCCCTATTTGCGCGTCAACGATTTGACCAATTGTACGACTTGCCGGCGCACCCTTGTGTCGTCGATTTGCTTGAAAGCCTGGTTCAAATCGAGCACCTGTCGCGCGCTACGGCCGTCCTGTGGTACACCAAGAGACGCCTCTCCCTTACCTCGTCTCTTGCCCTCGAGCCCTTCGAAAAAGTATCCCGGCGCGACGTCGAGCACTTCGCAGAGCTGCCACATTTTGCTTGCGCTAATGCGGTTGGCGCCACTTTCGTACTTTTGCACCTGCTGGAAACTGATCCCGAGCTGCCGGGCTAGCTCTTTTTGGGGCAGACCGCGCAATTCGCGGCGCGCCCGCATTTGTCGTCCTACGTGAATATCGACCGGATGTGGCACTGTTGCAGACCCTTCCTGTTTGTTCGTTTTTTCAGCGAGCCGATAGATGATGCCGGTACGCTAGATCATTAACTGCCTGTTTTCAGGCTTATTATGTTTCGGCGCTTCTCGCCCCCCAGTTCGGTCAACCCCCCACGGCCTACCAAGCGTTGATAGCGGACCAGAGTACTGGATTCATTGTAACCGGTTCGCCGGGTCGCTTCTGCTGTATATGCTTTTGGCACAACCAAAGCGGGTGGGCAACATTTAACTTAAGCAGCACGGTAAAACTTTTAATCTCTATATAACATAGAATTATGATATTAACTAAACTAATTATATTCTAAGGTGCCGCTTAACCCTAAGTAACATTTTAGTATCACACAACATACAGCAGCACCGCGTTATGGTTAACTTACATTTGCTCATACTCAACCGCAATTGTGGTAACCGCCGAACGCGACTTGAGATCGTGACTTGACGCTTGTTGGGCCATTGCCTAGTTTCCCGGCCATTCATTTGCATCGATAGCGATGCGGCCCGACGCGCGACAGCCGCCAGGGCTCCGCCAGTCCGCGAGTTTCGCGCACTGGCTCGTTTGGGTTTGGCGCATCAGCAAGAGTGATGTGCCTCGTTGGAAAAGGAATACGCGTCGTTGTTTGACACGCTGACAGAACGATTAGGCAAAGTCTTCGATGGCTTGACCCGCCGCGGCGCCTTGAGCGAGGCCGATGTCACCGCCGCCTTGCGCGAAGTGCGGGTGGCACTGCTGGAAGCCGACGTGGCGCTGCCGGTGGTGCGCGACCTGATCGCCGCGGTGCAAGAGCGCGCGGTTGGCCAGGAAGTGTTGAAGAGCGTTACCCCCGGTCAGACCGTCATCAAGATCGTGCACGATCATCTGGTCGAGACTCTCGGCAGCGAGGCTGTCGAGATAGACCTTAATGCGCCGGTGCCGGTGCCGATTTTGGTGGTCGGCTTGCAGGGCTCGGGCAAAACCACGACGACCGCCAAGATCGCCAGCCATCTGGTCGAGAAGCAGGGCAAGAAAGTGCTCATGGCCTCGCTCGACGTGCGCCGTCCGGCGGCGCAGGAACAATTGCGCGTGCTTGGCGATCAAGCATTGATCCCGACTTTGGACATCAAGCTCGGCGAGGTGCCGGTCGATATTGCGCGCCGCGCAATGGATCAGGGCCGCCGCGCAGGCTACGACGTGGTGCTGCTCGATACCGCGGGCCGGCTCGCCATCGACGACGAAATGATGGACGAGGCGGTGGCGATCCGCGACGCGGTCAAACCCCATGAAACCTTATTGGTTGCCGATGCGATGACCGGCCAGGACGCGGTCAACACCGGCCAGGCCTTTCACGACAAGGTTGGACTGACCGGCATCGTGCTGACCCGCATCGACGGCGACGCGCGCGGCGGCGCGGCTTTGTCGATGCGCGCGGTCACTGGCTGCCCGATCAAGCTGCTCGGCACCGGCGAGAAGCTTGACGCGCTCGAGCCGTTCCATCCCGACCGGGTGGTCGGCCGTATCCTCGGCATGGGCGACGTTGTCAGCCTGGTCGAAAAAGCCCAGGAAGTCGTCGAAGAAGAGCAGGCGCGCAAAGTCGCGGCCAAAATCCAAAAGGGCGAATTCGACCTGGAGGACATGGTCGACCAACTGCGCCAGCTTAAGAAAATGGGCGGGCTGGGCGGCGTCATGTCGTTGCTGCCCGGGGTCGGCAAGATCCAGAAGCAGATGGCCCAGCACAGCATCGACGACAAACTGATCCGCCGCCAGGAAGCGATCATCTTGTCGATGACCCCGCAGGAGCGCCACCGCCCGGCGCTGATCAAGGCGTCGCGCAAGCGCCGCATCGCCGCCGGTTCGGGCACCTCGGTGCAAGAGATCAACAAGCTGCTGAAGCAGTTCCAGCAGATGCAGTCGATGATGAAAAAAATGAAGAAAATGGGCGGCAAGATGCCACCCATGCCGGGCGGGATGCCGGGTGGCGGCATGCCACCGGGCGCGCTGCCGCCGGGCTTCGGGCGCTAGCGGCGGGCGGCGATGCTCCACCATGTCTCCATCGGTGTCAGCGATCTGGCGCGCAGCGCCGCGTTCTACGACGCCGTTTTGGGCGCGCTGGGGTATCCCCGCTTTATGGAGAAACCGGGCACGACATCGTGGCGCCCGAGCGACGGCGGCCCGGCATTTTGGATCAATCAGCGCGACGGCCTGTCGGTGGCGCCTGACAACGGCACACACATCGCCTTCTGGGCGGACAGCAATGCGCGGGTCGACGCCTTTTACGCCGCCGCCATCGAAGCCGGCGCGCGCGACGACGGTCCGCCGGGCTTTCGTCCGGAATACCGCGATACCTATTACGGCGCCTTCGTGCTCGACCCCGACGGCCACAAGGTCGAAGCCGTCCATATGCCACCGGCCTAGCCGATGACCATGCACGACCCCATGCTCGACCACGTTTCGCTTGGCTGTGCCGACCTCGACGCCAGCGGGGCGTTCTACGACGCGGCGTTGGCGCCGCTCGGCTATCGCCGCGTATTCGCGCGCAATATCGGTATCGCCTACGGCCCGGGCCCGGGACGTGATGGTCTGCTGTTTTGGATCATCCAGCCAAGCGGCAACGAAGCCCCACACGCAAGCCGGGGCAATCACGTCGCTTTCAGCGCCGTGCGCCGCGGCGATGTCGACGCGTTTTTCGACGCGGCGCTGAGTGGCGGCGGCACGGCAAACGGCGAGCCCGGCCTGCGGCCAGAATATTCCAAAACCTACTACGCGGCGTTCGTGCGTGACCTGGATGGCCATAAGATCGAGGCCGTGTACCGGGCGCCGAATCCTTAATCCCTAAAAAATCTCAACAGGCAAAAGGCAAAAACCATGTCGTTACGTATCAGGCTTTCCCGCGGCGGCGCCAAGAAGCGCCCCTTCTACCGAATTGTCGTGGCCGACTCGCGCAGTCCGCGTGACGGGCGGTTCATCGAAAAAATCGGCACCTACAATCCGATGCTGGCGAAAGACGACCCGGCGCGAATTAACTTCGACACCGACCGGGCGAAACATTGGCTCGGTGTCGGCGCGCTGCCTTCCGAGCGGGTGGCGAAATTTCTCGCCGGTGCCGATCTGTTCAAGCTGACGGAACGGCGCGAACAGACCAAGCAGCACCTGCCCAAGAAGAAGGCGCAGGAACGCCTAGAAGCCGAGAAGGAAGCCGCTGAGGCGGCGACCGCGGCAGAAGCTGAGGAAGCGGCAGCGCCGGCCGAGGAAGCCCCGGCTGAGGAAGCGCCTGCTGAAGAAGCGGCTGCTGAAGAAGCGGCTGCGCCGGCCGAGGAAGCCCCGGCCGAGGAGGCTGCGGCGGAAGAAGTGCCGGCTGAGGAGCCTACCGCCGAAGAAGCCCCCGCTGAAGAAGCTGCCGCCGAAGAAGCGCCGGCCGAAGAGGCTGCGGCGGACGAGCCGGCGGCCGAAGAGGAGGAGGCCGCGAAGAGCTAGTGTCGGCGGCGCGGTTCGCCGGCGTAGCGCGATGACTGAGCGATGGCCGAAGACTCACCGCAGCCAAAAGAGAACGACCGGGTCTGCATCGGTGTCGTAACCGGCGTGCACGGGCTCAAGGGTCTGATCCGGGTCAAGCCGTTCACCGAAACGCCGGAAGCGGTGGCCGCCTACGGTTCGGTCGAAACCGAAGATGGCAGCCGCCGGCTCAAGCTCGAGGTTGCCAACCGCGCCGGCAAGGGCCAAGTCGCGGTGCGGGTTGCCGGCATCACCGACCGCGAGACCGCTGCGGCGCTGAAGGGTCAACGCCTCTATGTGCGCCGCGGCCATCTGCCGCCGCCTGACGCTGACGAATTCTACCATGCCGACCTGATCGGTCTGGCGGTCGAACGGGCGAGTGGCGTAAGCGTCGGCACGGTTCGCGCGATCTACGATTTCGGCGCCGGCGACGTGTTGGAAATCGCCGACGAGACAGGCGCGATAATCATGGTGCCGTTCACCCGCGACGCAGTGCCCGAGATCGATTTGACCGCCGGGCGTATCGTCGTTGCCGACGCGCATATCGACATGTCCGAAGAAGAGGCAAATGGCGAATAACGCAGATACTGGCCCCGGCCGCGCGTGGCACACCGTTGTCGTGACCTTGTTTCCCGAGATGTTTCCAGGACCTCTCGGCGCCAGCCTCAGCGGCCGCGCGCTGGACGACGCGCTGTGGCGGCTCGAGACCGTGAATATTCGCGATTTCGCCAGCGATCGCCATCAAAGCGTCGACGACGAGCCGTTCGGCGGCGGCCCGGGCATGGTGATGCGCCCCGATATCGTCGATTCGGCACTACTAGAGGCGGCTAATCTGGTTGACGGTGTGGCGCCGATCATCTATCTCACCCCGCGCGGGCGCCCCTTGGACCAGCAACGGGTTCGGGGCCTGGCCGAAGGCGCCGGCGCGGTGTTGCTGTGCGGCCGTTACGAGGGCATCGACCAGCGCGTCCTGGACGCCTGGGAGGTCGAGGAAATAAGTCTCGGCGACTTTGTTCTTTCGGGCGGCGAGACGGCGGCGCTGGCGCTTTTGGACGCGGTCGTCAGGCTGTTGCCCGGGGTTGTTGGTTCCGCGGAGTCGTTGGCCGAAGAGAGTTTCGAACAGGATTTACTGGAGTATCCCCATTACACACGTCCGGCCATCTGGCGTGATCGACAAGGTGGCGAAAATTCGGTGCCCGAAGTCCTGTGCTCGGGTCACCATGGCAAGATCGCGGCATGGCGGCGCGAGCAAGCCGAAGCGATTACACGGTCCCGCCGGCCGGATTTATGGGCCAAATATAGCGCCCGGGTTGCGGCGAAGGGCGGGACAAGGAAGTGAGCGATGAACACGTTAGAAAAATTCGAGGCCGAGCAGCAGGCCAAACTGGCTGGCGCCGATAAACTTCCTGAGTTCGGGCCCGGCGACACGTTACGCGTCAATGTGCGCGTCGTCGAAGGTGAACGCGAGCGTATCCAGGCCTATGAAGGCGTTTGTATCGCGCGCAAGAACGCCGGTATCAATTCCTCGTTCACCGTGCGCAAGCTGAGCTTTGGCGAGGGCGTCGAGCGCGTCTTCCCGCTCTTTGGCCCGCGCGTCGATTCGATCGACGTCGTGCGCCGCGGCAAGGTGCGCCGCGCCAAGCTCTATTATCTGCGCGGCCGTACCGGCAAGGCAGCGCGCATTTTCGAGCGCACGACCGGCCACGGGATCGGCAGGAAAGAGAAAGTCGTGGTGCCGGAAACCGGCACGGCGGAAAGCCCGGAAGAAGATCTCGCCGCGCCTGTTGAGGCGCCGGAAGAGAAAAGCGAGGCGTAATTCACCGGCGCCCTGATGAGTGGGGCGCCGATACGGTGACACCAGGCGCCCCCGACCATAAAGTCGCGGGGCGTTTTGTTTACAGAAGGCGAGAGCCGCGAGCGACGCGGACCGGAGGAGAGTGATGGCGAAACCCCGTACCCTATTCGATAAGATCTGGGACTCCCATGTCGTCGACCGGCAGGAAGACGGGACCTGCCTGATCTACATCGACAAGCATTTGGTGCACGAGGTCACCAGCCCGCAGGCGTTCGAGGGTCTGCGGCTCGCCGGCCGCACCGTGCGCCGGCCCGACGCCACGCTGGCGGTGGCCGATCACAACGTACCGACGACCGATCGCAGCGGCGGCATCGACGATGCGGAATCACGGCTCCAGGTGGAAACGCTCACCCGCAATTGCGAAGAATTTGGCATCGAGCTGTTCGACATGAACGATGTGCGTCAGGGCATTGTCCACATCATCGGGCCCGAGCAGGGCTTTACTCAGCCGGGCACCACCATCGTGTGCGGCGACAGCCATACCGCCACCCATGGCGCGTTCGGCGCGCTCGCCTTCGGCATCGGCACCTCGGAGGTCGAGCATGTTTTGGCGACCCAGACCCTGCTGCAGCGCCCGGCCAAAAACCTGCGCATCGCGGTCGACGGATCGTTGCTGGTCGGGGTGACCGCGAAGGATATGATCCTCGCCATGATCGGCGCCATCGGCACCGCCGGCGGCACCGGCCATGTCATCGAGTATGCCGGCGAAGCAGTGCGCGCGTTGTCGATGGAAGGCCGTATGACGGTGTGCAATATGTCGATCGAGGGCGGTGCGCGGGCCGGTCTGATCGCGCCCGACGAGACCACCTACGCCTATCTCGAGGGCCGCCCGATGGTGCCCAAGGCCGGCGCGTGGGAGCAGGCCGTCGCCTACTGGAAGACCCTGCCGTCGGACGACGGCGCCACCTACGACAAGGAAGTGATCCTCGCTGCGGCAGATATCGTGCCGCAAGTGACCTGGGGCACCAGCCCGGAAAATGTTGTGCCGATCACCGGCGCGGTGCCCGATCCGGACAACGACGCGCGCGACGACAACCAGCGACAGGCGTGGGAACGCTCGCTGGAATATATGGACCTCGCGCCGGGCACCGCGATGCAGGACATCGCGATAGACAAGGTGTTCATCGGCTCGTGCACCAATGGGCGCATCGAGGATCTGCGCGAAGTGGCGAAAGTGGCCGAGGGCCGAAAAGTGGCTGCCAACGTCCACGCCATGATCGTGCCGGGCTCCGGTTTGGTGAAACTGCAGGCCGAGGAAGAGGGCCTCGACAAGATCTTCGTCGAGGCCGGCTTCGACTGGCGCGAGCCCGGCTGTTCCATGTGCTTGGCGATGAACGCCGACCGGCTCGAGCCCGGCGAGCGCTGCGCGTCGACTTCGAACCGCAATTTCGAGGGTCGCCAGGGCCGCGGCGGGC
>JBFKGW010000055.1:0-9619 GCA_041633145.1 Alphaproteobacteria bacterium | reverse complement strand
GATCATATCCGGTTCGAACAGGCCGCAAGTGTTGGGGTTGGTCAGCATCACCGCGGCAACATCGTCGCCTAGCTTTGCGGCAAACGCGGCAACATCGACCCGGCCGGCGTCGTTGGCCGGAATGGGATCGACGGTGAAACCGCACACCGCCGCCGTTGCCGGATTGGTGCCATGGGCCGATTCCGGCACCAGAACGCGGCGGCGTGTCGTCGCGCCGTCGTCGCGCGCGTCGAGCGCGGCGCGGATGGTCATCATGCCGCATAGCTCGCCGTGGGCGCCGGCGGCCGGCGACATTGCCACCGCGGGCATGCCGGTCAAAATCTTCAGCCACTGGGCCGTGGCGTCGATCAGTTCGAGCGCACCCTGCGCCGTTTCCACCGGCTGCAACGGGTGCAAGCCGGCGAAGCCGGGCAGGCGCACCATTTTTTCGTTGAGCCGCGGGTTGTGCTTCATGGTGCATGACCCCAGCGGATAGGTGCCCATATCGATCGCATAGTTCTTCTGTGACAGCCGGGTGAAATGGCGCACCACCTCGGGCTCGCTCAAGCCTGGCAAGCCGATCGGTTCGCGGCGCTCGAGACCGCCCAGCCGGTTGGCGACATCCGGCACGTCGGGCAGGTCGACGCCCGATTGGCCCGGGCTGTCCAGTTCGAACAGCAAATCCTCTTCCAGGCGCAGCCCCCGGTGGCCGAGCACGGTGTCGTCCTGCGGCGCCGCCGATGCACCGCTCGTGCGGGCACGACTGAGATCGCTCGAATGGCCCATCACAGCACCTCGCCCAATGCGGCCGCCAACGCCTCGATATCGCCTTCGCTGGTGCATTCGGTGGCGGCGAGCAGGAGGATGTCGGCGAGGCCGGCATCGCCGGGGATCAACCGAGACACCGGCACGCCGGCCAGAATGCCTTGGGCCGCGAGCTCGGAGACCACATCGGCCGCCGGGCGCGACAGACGTATAGCGAACTCATTGAAGAACGCGTCGGTGACCAGCTCGACCCCGCTCACGCTCGCCAACCGCTCGGCCAGCTGCACCGCCCGCGCGTGGTTGAGTGCCGCCAGCTTGCGGAACCCCTCTTCGCCGAGCAGCGCCAAATGGATGGTGAATGCCAGCGCGCACAGGCCCGAGTTGGTGCAAATGTTGCTGGTCGCTTTCTCGCGGCGGATGTGCTGCTCGCGGGTCGATAGGGTGAGCACCCAGCCGCGCCGGCCGTCCTCATCGACCGTCTCGCCGCACAACCGGCCCGGCATCTGCCGCACATGCTTCTCGCGCGCTGCAAACAGGCCCACATAGGGTCCGCCGAAGCCGAGCGGGTTGCCCAAGCTCTGACCCTCCGCCACCACGATGTCGGCGCCCATATCGCCGGGCGCGGTGACCGCGCCGAGCGAGATCACCTCCGGTACCACGGCAATCAACAGGGTGCCCTTGGCCTGGCACTGCTTGGCGAGCGCCGACATGTCGCTCAAGTGGCCAAAGAACCCGGGGTTCTGCACGACCACGCAGGCGGTCTCGTCGTCGATCAGGGCCGCCAGATCTTCATCGCCGACCAAATCGGGCGCGCCGGCGACGATGTCGAGGTCGAGATAGCGGGTCTGAGTTTCGGTGACGTCGCGGTAATGGGGATGCAGACCGCCGGACAGGATTGCCTTGTCGCGCCGGGTGATGCGCCGCGCCATTAAAACCGCCTCGGCACACGAGGTCGCGCCGTCGTACATCGAGGCGTTGGCCACCTCCATGCCGGTGATCAGCGCCACCTGGGTCTGGAACTCGAACAGCGCCTGCAGGGTGCCCTGGGATATTTCCGGCTGGTAGGGCGTATAGGAGGTCAGGTATTCGCCGCGCTGGATCAGGTGGTCGACCGCCGCCGGGATGTGGTGGCGGTAGGCGCCGGCGCCAAGGAAACTCGGCACATCGCCCGCCGCGACGTTGCGGCGCGCCATCGCGCCGATGATCGCTTCGACCTCGAGCTCGCTCTTGTGGTCGGGCAGATCGAACCCGGCATCAAAGCGGGCTGCGTCGGGCACGTCGCGGAACAGGCTCTCCACCGTCGGCGCGCCGATCGCCGCCAACATATCGCGGCGGTCGGGCTCGGTGAGCGGCAGATAGCGCATGTCAGCTCAACCCTTTGACGAAGTCGGCGTAGGCGGCGGCGTCCATCAGGCCGTCGAGCGAACCACCATCGCTGAGGCGAATTTTCAGGAACCAACCTTTGCCTTCGGCATCGGCATTGACCAGCGAAGGATCGTCGGTCAACGCGGCGTTCACTTCCGTCACTTCACCGTCGGCCGGGGCATAGACTTCGGCTGCCGCTTTGACCGACTCGATGACGGCTGCTTCGTCGCCTTTGCTAAAAACCGTCCCGGCACTGGGCAGTTCGACAAACACCACGTCGCCCAACTGTTCCTGGGCGTAATCTGTGATGCCAACCGTGCCGATGTCGCCGTCCACTGCGATCCACTCATGATCTTCGGTAAACTTTCGCTCGCTCATGATCTCCTTACCTTCGACTGCTAGCTGCCTCGGTAGTAATGGGGTTCAACGAAGGGCAACGCGGCGACCGTCGCCGTCACGGAGCGACCCCGTAAATCGACCTGCACTTCCGTGCCTGGTTCCTTAAAAGCCGCGGCGACGTAGCCCATCGCGATCGGCCGCTCCAAGGTCGGTGAATGGCCGCCGCTGGTGACCCGGCCGATTTCGTTACCTTCGCTATCGCGGACCAGGGCACCCTCGCGCACCGGCGCGCGCCCTTCGGGCAGCAGGCCGACCCGCCGGCGCACCGCGCCATCTTTCAATTGGTCCAGAATGGTTGCCGCACCGGGAAAATCGGCGCTCTCGCGCCGCCGCTTGGCGACCGCCCAGGTCAGCGCCGCCTCGACCGGCGTCGTTGTGGTATCGATGTCATGGCCATACAGGCAAAGGCCGGCCTCCAGGCGCAGCGAGTCGCGGGCGCCCAATCCCACCGGTTCGACCTCGGGTTCGCTGAACAGCCGCCGGGCGACGGCCTCGGCGGCATCGGCCGGCAGCGAGATTTCGAAGCCGTCTTCGCCGGTGTAGCCCGAACGCGAGACGAAACAATCGACGCCGTCGAGCGTCATGCCTGAGGCTTGCATGAACACCAAATCGCCGGCGGCCGGCGCCAGACGCGCCAGCACAGCAGCCGCCTGAGGTCCCTGCAGCGCCAGTAACGCGCGGTCGTCGGCGCGGTCCAGCGTTGCGTTACCTTGCAGCTGTTTTTCGATGTGCTCGAAATCGGCGTCCTTGCAGGCCGCGTTGACGACCAGATAGATCTGATCCGCCGTGCCCGCCGCATTCGGCCGGGTCACCATGAGATCGTCGAGAATGCCACCTGCGTCGTTGAGCAACAGCGTGTAGCGCATGGCACCCGGCGCCAATCCGGTGATGTCGCCAGGCACCAGGCGCTCGAAAGCCGCTGCCGGATCATCGCCGCGCAGCACCGCCTGGCCCATGTGCGACACGTCGAACAGGCCGGCAGCGCTGCGCGTGTGTTGATGCTCGGCGATAATGCCCGCCGGATACTGTACCGGCATCTCGTAGCCGGCGAATGGCACCATGCGCGCGCCCAACTCCTGGTGGAGCGCGTGGAGCGGCGTCGTTTTCAACGATGCGGCGGACGCATCGGGGGCTGTGGCCATGTCACCTCCCCTGCACGCAGCAAGGCTTGTTGACGACCCGGCACACCATTGGGTGCGCCACCTGCCCCACTCTGTCGTCCGAACCTGAGAGAATCACCGGCGCCATACGGCGACGCGGTTTACCCCTTCGGTGAGACTCCGCCACAAGCGGCGGCGCCCGCTTTCCAGAGTGTCATTCCCCTACGGTCCGTTTGCCTGAGAGTTTCCGGGGCGGTTGCTCCTTCGGCGCCACCCATCAGGGCGGTCTCTCCCGCAGGGATCTTCTGACTTTTCATGACGGCGCGACTCGCACCGACCACCGCAAACGAGACTATCGGGCGGGAGCTCAGAGTCAACCGAAGCGGCGGTCCCTACTGTGGATTATTGGCCCCGCTTGGCGCGATTGTATTGGAGCTGCTCCGGGGTGAGTTGAAACCCGACGTAAATCTCGAAATCCTCGCCAAGCTTGCCCGGCTGCAATGGGATCTCCTGGATCAACTCCTCGACGCCACCGATCCGGCGGCGGCTGTCTTCGAACTCGAACTCTGTTGCGAACACCTTTTTCGCCAAAATCGCGCCACCATCACGCTCGGCGATGGCGACGTAATAGCGGAATTGACCGTTGGGTGCCTGGTTAGCCGGTCCGCGCTCAATCTCGAAGAGCAGCTGCAGATCGACATTAACTCGTCCGGACTGGTCCCTTTCCAGGTCGGTCTCGCACGAACCATCGAACCGGGCGAGGCGGGCGTCGATCACCACATCGGTCAGATCGCGCCCGGGCCCCGGCCGGAATGTGGTCAAATCGGCGGTGTCCTTGACGATGACAATGGTTGGGCAGGCCGGTGCCGAGACTGACTCTTGATTCTCGCAAGCCGCCAGCGCAAACACTGCCAACAAGCTGAATAAACCGCTCCGCGCGGTAAGGTAACGCCGAATAGTCAAGATAGGCCGCGTTCTATCAAAGGCTGTTGTGAGTGCCGTCGCATTCCGGCCGGTTGCCGGTTTGCTTGCAGCAGCAGAAATAGATTGTTTGCGCGGTGTCGGTTTCGAACATGACCGGTGAGAACTCGGTTCCCTTATGGGCGCTGTCGCAGAACGGTTGCTTCTTGCTCCTGCCGCACATGCACCACCAATATTTCCGCCCAGGTATGACGTCGACCGCAATCGGTGCTTTTTGGGCGATTTCACCTTTGACCATAACTGCACAACTCCGCGCCTTGCGCACGGCGGCGGTGCTAGGATATTAGGGTGCCCTCGACGCCGCGTGAGGTAACAAACTTAGTAGAGGCGCGCGGCCAGAACAAGCGCCGCTGCGCCAATCGAACCACGAAAACCATGACGCAACCGCCGTTGACCATTTTGCTCGCCAGCCCGCGCGGATTCTGCGCCGGAGTCGACCGGGCGATTCAAATCGTCGAAACCGCTCTCGAGCGCTACGGCCCGCCGATCTATGTGCGCCATGAAATCGTGCACAACAGGCATGTCGTTGAAGATTTGGAGCGCAAGGGCGCGGTATTCGTCGACGAACTCGACGAAGTACCCGACGCCGGGCGCGTCGTCTTCTCTGCCCATGGGGTGCCGAAGTCGGTTCCCGCAGAGGCCGAGCGGCGCGAGTTATTCTATGTCGACGCCACCTGCCCGCTGGTCAGCAAGGTGCACAACGAGGCGCTGCATCAGCACAAGGCCGGCCGTCAAATTATTTTGATCGGCCACGACGGCCACCCGGAGGTGGTCGGCACGATGGGTCAACTGCCGGCGGGTACGATTCTGCTGGTCGAAAACGAAG
Source organism: Alphaproteobacteria bacterium (assembly GCA_041633145.1). Classification (GTDB taxonomy): domain Bacteria; phylum Pseudomonadota; class Alphaproteobacteria; order UBA6615; family UBA6615; genus JBFKGW01. The sequence goes on along the minus strand of JBFKGW010000055.1, from coordinate 4,204 downwards.
CCGATGTCGCCACCCTCGAAGTCGCCGACCCGGCGATGCTGGCTTTGGTGACGCAAACCACGCTGTCGGTCGACGACACGGCCAATATCGTCGCCGCGCTGCGGCAACGCTTCCCAGATATCGTTTCGCCGCGTTCGGAAGACATCTGCTATGCGACGACCAACCGCCAGGATGCGGTCAAAGCGATCGCCGCCCGCTGCGATTCGATTGTCGTGATCGGCGCGCCCAATTCGTCGAACTCCAACCGGCTGGTCGAGGTCGCACTGCGCGCCGGCTGTCCCGACGCGTTTCTGGTCGAACGCGCTGCGTCGATGGATTGGGACCGCCTTACCAATTGCGCGACCTTGGGTCTGACCGCCGGGGCTTCGGCGCCGGAAGAACTGGTGGAGGAGTTCATCGCCGCGTGCCGCGAGCGGTTTACGGTGGCGATCGAGGAGATTTCGGTGCGCCAGGAAGACGTCAGCTTCAACCTGCCGCGTTCGCTCGTCGCCTGACCGGATCGTCGTTTGTGATGGCTGTCTATACCGAGGTATCCGACGAAGACTTGCAGACCTTCGTCGCACAGTACGATTTGGGCGCGGTGGTATCCTGCAAAGGTATCGCCGAAGGGGTCGAGAATACTAACTATCTGCTGCAGACCCTGTCCGCCGGCGCCGAGACACCCGACAGCTACATCCTCACCTTGTATGAAAAGCGGGTCCAGCCAGCGGATTTGCCGTTTTTTCTAGCGCTGATGGAGCATCTGGCGGCGCGCGGTATAACCTGTCCAACGCCGATCCACGGAACCGACGGCGCGGCGTTGCGGCAATTGTGCGGCAAACCGGCGGTCATCGTGTCGTTCCTGGCCGGCATGTGGCCCAAGCGCAGCACGCCGCAGCAGTGCGCCGCATTGGGCACGGCGCTGGCGCAAATGCACCTCGCCGGCGCCGATTTCGCGATGCACCGCACTAACGACATGTCGCTCGACGGCTGGCGAAAATTGCTCGAGGCGACCCAGGCGCGCGCCCACGAAGTGCGGCCCGGTCTGGCCGATACGTTGACGGCCGAGTTGGATTTTCTGGCGGCGAACTGGCCGAAGGAGTTGCCCACCGGCGTGATCCATGCCGATCTGTTCCCCGATAACGTCTTTTTTCTCGGCGACCGGCTATCGGGATTGATCGACTTTTACTTCGCCTGCAACGACTTTTTGACCTACGACCTGGCGGTCTGTCTGAACGCCTGGTGTTTCGAGGCCGACGGCAGCTTCAATATCACCAAGGCACGGGCGCTGCTGCGGCGTTATGCTGAAGTACGGCCTCTGAACGCGGCGGAATTCGCCGCTCTACCCCTGTTGGCACGCGGCAGCGCGCTGCGGTTTCTGCTGACCCGCCTGTACGACAAGCTGCACCACGACGAGACCGCCTTGGTCCGGCCCAAGGACCCGCTGCAGTTTCTCACCCGGCTGCGATTCCATCAGCAGGTCGACGGGCCGGGCGCCTACGGCCTCGACGAGGCGCTGGCCGGCGCATGACCGACCTGCCGACCGTCGACATCTATACCGACGGCGCGTGCTCCGGCAATCCGGGGCCTGGCGGCTGGGGCGTGCTGCTGCGCTATAACGATCACGAGCGCGAGCTGATGGGCGGCGAGTTGGAGACCACCAACAACCGGATGGAGCTGACCGCCGCGATCATGGCGTTGGAGAGCCTGAAACGCCGGGCGCATGTGAACTTGCACACCGACAGCACCTATCTGCGCGACGGCATCACCAAGTGGATCCATAAGTGGAAAGAAAACGGCTGGAAAACCGCGGCTAAAAAACCGGTCAAGAATGTCGATTTATGGCAGCGCCTGGAAGACGCGATCGCTCACCACGAAGTTCACTGGCACTGGGTCAAGGCGCACGCCGGCCACCCCGAAAACGAGCGCGTCGACATGCTGGCCCGCCTCGCGCTGCGGCAAAAGCGCGACGCCGCGATCATGTAAGCCAACGAAAACGGGGGCTGATGGCCCCCGCTGCCGCACCGAGTTGGCACTCGGTTAGAGTTTCTCGAGAACGCTTTCCGCCGACGAAGCGTCGAACTCGCCGGCCGGATCGATCATCAGTTCGGTCACCGTGCCATCTTCGACAACCATCGCGAACCGCTGGCTGCGCGTGCCCAATCCCATCTCGTTGAGATCGAGCTCGAGGCCCAGCGCCTTGGCGAACTTGGCCGATCCGTCGGCCAGCATCAGGACCTTGTCACCGACATGCTGATCCTTGCCCCAGGCTTCCATCACGAAGGGGTCGTTGACCGCCATGCAGGCGATGGTATCGACGCCCTTCGCCTTGATCGCATCGGCCTGCTGAACGAATCCCGGCAGGTGCTTGGCCGAACATGTCGGCGTAAACGCACCCGGTACCGAAAACAGCACAACTTTTTTGCCGCCGAACAGCTCGTCCGTGCTTAGCGGCGAGATGCCCTCTGCCGTTTTATGGCCCAACGCGCCCTCAGGAATCTTGTCACCGACATTAATCGCCATTGCTCTCCCCTCTCAGATTTAATCATTGGCTGGATATGTAACGTCGCCCACGATGGTGGCGCCATCGCCAACGACGCAGACACATAGGTTTGCACCGCCACAAAATAGTGCGGTCAGCGGAATATTCCAGCCCGCACGGACCGAAGAAGCAAATTTTAGTTAGCTGAGGCGACGTCGCGACTGTAACCGGCCTGCTCGAGCCCGGCGAATACCGCGCCATTGGTCAGCAGTTCCGGCAGCACCACACCGCTTGGCGAGTTGGGACCGTAAATGACGTTGAACGGGATGCCGAAGCGGTTGAAGCTCGCCAGATAATTGGCGATCAAGTCGCTCGGCTTGGTCCAGTCGGCCCGCATGGTGATGATCTTGGAACTGTTGAGCGCCGCGGCGACCTCACCGACCTCGAGAACGCGCTTTTTATTCACTTGGCAGGTGATGCACCATTCGGCGGTGACATCGACGAAAACCACGTTACCGGCCGCGACCAGTTGCGGGATCGCCTGGCGGTCGAACGGTACCCAGTCAGAAGCGACTGCCGACGGCGTGTCGTCACCGTTCAAGTTCAACGCCGACAGGGTCGCCGGGGTGGCAAACGCGCCAACGATGATAACGACGATGGCGGCCTGCACGGCGCGCACCATGGCCGGCGACACATATTGGCGAATGGCGAACAGGACAGCAATCGCGACCATCAGCCCGCCAACGACAAACGCCGCGGTGGCGGAAACCTGGAAGCCCATTACCGACAACAGCCACGCCGCGGTCGCCACCAGCGCCAGCGCCAGGAACTTCTTGAGCCAGTTCATCCATGGACCCGGCTTCGGCAGTTTAGTCGCCAGTGCCGGGAAGATCGCCACCAGGATGAACGGTAGCGCCATACCGACGCCGAGCGCGGCAAACACCGCATAGATTTCGCTCGCCCCGCGGCTCAACGCAAAGCCAATCGAGGTGCCGAGGAAGGGCGCCGTGCACGGCGTCGCCAGCAAGGTGGCAAAGGCGCCTTGGAAAAAATTACCGGTCAGCGAGGTACCGCCGCTCGCCTTGACCGCGGCGTCCGATACTCGTCCGGGCAGATAAATCTCAAACAGACCCCACATGTTGGCCGCGAACAGGGTGAGGATCACCACGATCGCGATGATGAACAACGGCTGCTGGAACTGGATGCCCCAACCGACCGCCAGGCCTGCCTCTTTGACGCCAACCGCCAGCGTCGCCAGCGCCAGGAAGGAGACGATGATGCCCGCCGTCGTCGCCAGGAACCCTAGGCGCACATGGGCTGGGTCGCCGCCGCCATGGCTGACCACCGACAACAACTTGATGGAAAGCACCGGCAAGACGCAGGGCATCAGATTGAGGATCAAGCCGCCGATCAGCGCCAGTCCGACGATCGACAGCAGCTTCACATAGTGCATGGTCGCGCCATCGACGGCGAGCGGCCCGGGAGTCGGCGTCACCTGCGCTTCCATGCTGCGCGCGCCATCGATGAGGGTGAAGGTGATCGGCTGCGCCGCTAGATCAACCGGATTGCCCTCGCCGAAAATATCTTCCGCGTTCATGCGCGCCAGCGCCAGCATGCCGCCATCGGTGATCTCGAATTCCGGCTTCGAAAACACATGGTCTTCAAATCCTTCGACCAAAACGTCGGGGCTGACGAACGGCACGGCGCCACGAAACGCCACTTCAAGCAACGGCTTCTCTTTCG
>JBFKGW010000054.1:0-9651 GCA_041633145.1 Alphaproteobacteria bacterium | reverse complement strand
CACCTTGGGCCTAGTGCATGGCGCGCAGCCGGATGCTCTGGTGGTTTGTCATGAGCCAACGCGCACCCACATGCGCGGATTACCCCATCAGCCGCTGCCGGACATTCAAGCCTGTATCGACGGCCATGTTGCAGCGGCGCGGCTGACCAACCCCGGCGCCGGCTGTATCGGGATCGCGGTGAATACCTCGGGCCTTACCGGCGATGAGACGCGCCGCGGTTGTTTGTCGGCGATCGAAGACCGGACCGGCTTGCCGGCGGTGGACCCGGTTATCGACGGTGTCGCCGTCCTCCTCGATCGGTTGGACTAGCGCGGTTCGCCATGGTGACGCTCGAGGTGCGCATCGAGACCTTTCCGCTGCGCCAGCCCTTTACCATTTCACGCGGCAGCAAGAGCGAGACCGTCGTCGTCATGGCGGAGCTGCGCGATGGCGAGCACACCGGCCGCGGCGAGTGCGGCCCCAACGTCCGCTACGACGAGACGCCGGAAAGCGTCGCCGGTGCGATTGCCGCGATGGCGGCGGACCTTGCCGGCGGGTTGGATCGCGCCGGCTTGCTGCAGGCGATGCCGCCTGGCGCCGCGCGCAATGCCATCGATTGCGCGCTGTGGGATCTGGAAGCCAAACGCACCGGCCAGCGGGTGTGGGCGCTCGCCGGACTGGCAGAACCTCGCCCGGTCGAAACCGCTTATACGCTTAGCGTCGACACGCCGGCGGCGATGGCCGAAGCGGCACGCGCCAATGCGGCGCGGCCGCTGCTCAAACTGAAACTGACCGGACCGGGCGATCTGGAGCGCGTCCGAGCGGTGCGCGGCGGCGCGCCCGATGCCCGGCTTATCGTCGATGCCAACGAGGCGTGGACGGCTGAAGAATTTAGCGTATTGGCGGGCGAACTCGCCGCCAGCGGCGTGGAGATGATTGAACAGCCGCTGCCGGCCGGCGCTGACGCGGCGCTGGCCGAGTTCGATCATCCGGTGCCGATTTGCGCCGATGAATCGTGCCGCGATCGGTCAAGTGTGGCCGCGCTCGCCGACCGCTACGAGATGGTGAATATCAAACTCGATAAGACCGGCGGCTTGACCGAGGCCCTGGCCACCGCGGCGGCGGCGCGGGACGCCGGCCTCGATATAATGGTCGGCTGCATGGTAGGAACCAGCCTCGCCATGGCGCCGGCGCACTTGCTGGCCCAAACGGCGAAATTTGTCGATCTCGATGGCCCGCTGTTGCTTGCCGAAGACCGGGATCCACCGCTGGAAGTGCACCGCAGCTGTATTTTACCACCTACCGTTGGCTTGTGGGGCTAAGCAGTCGGCGGGCCTGTATGGACTCGCCGCGGCTTAGATGCTTAGAACCGCTCGCGTAGGTTGGTATGCTGGCATTTCGAAGGTTTGTGAGACCAAACGGCTGATCGTTGATGAGTACCGTATCGGACAGCACTGTGACCGACCGTGTCGAATTGATCCCGGACGCCGCATTGACGGCGATGAACGAACGTGTTCGCGCGGCGCAATTTGCCGCGCTCAATCGCCAAGGCCGTATCACCAATTTAACTTCGCCGTTGATCGCCGCGATTGTCGGCTTTGTCTTGTGGAACGAGGTCAGCAACAGCCGCATATCCATTTGGCTGGCGCTGGTCGTTCTCGCCTGCGTTGCTCGTGCGGTCGTTCATTACCGGTTCGAGCGCACGGTATCGGGTCGACCCAATGTGTCCGAATCGACGAAATGGGCCTTTTTGGTAACGATATTCTTGAGCGGATTGGCCTGGGGCAGCGGCATGCCGCTATTATTTCCCGATACCGATCTCACACTGCAGGCGTTCCTCATTGTCGTCATCCTCGGCATGGGCGCGGGGGCGACGGCCAGTTTCGGGCCCTATTTTCCAGCCCTTGCGGTTTATGTGGTTCCGTTGACCCTGCCGATTGCAGCGATCCTGCTCTTCCAGCAGACGACGTTGCACACCGCATTCGGCCTATTCGGACTCATATTCATGGTGGTGCTTTTATTGTTGGCGTCGTCGGCACACCGAAACTTGGCTTCGAGCGTTCGCTTGGAGTTCGAAAACGCCAACTTGGCGCTGGGTCTGGAGAATGTGCAGCGACGATTGGAAGATGCCATCGACAGCATGTCGGAGGCCTTCGCGTTATTCGACGCCGACGGTCGACTGGTTCTGGCCAATGAGCGACTCCGCCAACTGCTGCCGGAATTGAACGCGCGCGCCCAAGCCGATACCAGCTATCGAGACTTTGTTCGGTTGATTGCCAACGCCGCGCTCGATTCTGCGTCATCCGAGCAAGTTGACGAATGGATTGCACAATCGGCGCGGCGCCATCATGACGAACAAGAGCCGTTCGAAGTGGAATTAAGCGACGGCCACAGGGTGCGGGTGAGCGAACAACCGACCAGTGATGGCGGCGTTGTCGCCATTCTCACCGACATTACCTCGATCCGACGTGATCAGCGGGAACTGGCGGAAAAATCGAGTTTGCTCCAGGCGACCCTGGAAGGTATGGGCGAAGGAATACTCGTGCTCGATCGCACGGAGCGGGTGACACTGGCAAATAGTAAGTTCCAGGAGTTATTCGGCCTGCCAGCGGAGGCGAGTGCCGTCGGTTCATCGATGGCCGATATCATCGAGCATTTGGAGCGTGATAGCGGGCCAGATACGCCGGCTGACCAAACTGCCGACCGGCTGACGATTGCCGACCTTATTAAAAGTGGGGCTGCGTTTCAGATCGAACATACCCGCCCTTCTGGTACGCGCCTCTTGGTGCGCGCCAACCCCCTCGCGGATGGCTGTTGGGTACTGTTGTTGACCGATGTCACTGCCGAACGTACAGCGGTTGCCGCGCTGGAGGAGAGCGAAGACAGATACCGTCAGCTTGTCGAGAGTTCACCGGATTTAATATCGATCCACCAAGATGGCCGATTTGTCTTCGTAAATCCTGCCGGGGCGCGCTTAATCGGCTTATCGTCACCCGATGAACTCATTGGCCGGCGGGTGCTCGAGTTTATCCACCCTGACTACCATGAAGGTTTGCGAGTTTCGCAGCCAACCGTCCAAGCGGGCGGGATCGATGGTCCGCCCTATGAGTTTCGCGCACGGCGCAACGATGGAACGGAATTTGAGGCAGAAGGCGTAAGCCTGGAGTTCAGCTATCGTGGGGGCCCGGCCATTCTCAGCATCGTTCGTGACATTACGCTTCGTAAATTGGCCCAGGCGCAATTGGTTCAAACGTCGAAGTTGGCGACTTTGGGCGAAATGGCCGCAGGCATTGCCCACGAGCTCAACCAACCGCTCAATGTCATCCGCATGGCGGCTGACTCCAGTTTAATATTGATGGAGCAAGGCAAGACGGATCAGCCGTTCGAGCGCAGACAGTTCGAACGCATATCGTTCAATGCGGTGCGGATGGCCAAAATAATTGCCCACATGATGGCGTTTAGCCGTCGCGAGGATGATGACGGCGACCGCGAACTGATCGATCCAGTTGCCAGTGTCACCGCTGCTGTCTCGATGGTGCGCGATCAATATGCGCTCGACGATGTGGACATCGTCGTTGAGTTGCCCGACCGTTCATGTCTGGTTCACGGCAATCCCATCCGGCTCGAACAGGTGATCTTGAACCTGCTCGCCAACGCCCGCGACGCGCTGGTGCTGGAAGAAGTCGATCCCGAATCGGGACGCTCCTACAGAGCTGTCAAATCGGGACAAATACATATTTCTGCGCGATTTGAAGCGCACAACGATGGCGAATTCGAAAATGGGCAGAGTGACATTGTAATTCGAATCGACGATAACGGCGGTGGCATCCCAGCCGACGCTCTCGATCGAGTTTTCGATCCCTTCTTCACCACAAAACGTACCGGACAGGGCACCGGTCTCGGCTTGGCGATCGGCTATCATATTGTCGATAGTTTAGGCGGCCGCATCGTAGCGTCGAATGGGCCCGAGGGAGCTCGATTTGAAGTATGGCTGCCGGTTGCCCGTGACGCCGATCAGGCCGCACCAGTGGCGCGCGTCATGCCACCGGAAACAGCGCTAACACCTGGGTCGTGAGATAAAGCATGACTGATAATGTGAACATCGAAACATTTGGCGTTGATGCCGCAGTCCGGCCGACGATTCTGATCGTCGATGATGACCGCGAGCAAGCCGAACAAATCGGCACCTTCTTGTCGAAATTCGGCATTTCCGTGCTGTTGGAAGACAATGGATTTGCCGCGGTCAACACGATCCGGCGCGTCGCGCCCGCCGTTGTTTTGATGGATGTCCGAATGCCGGGCCTCGACGGCATCAAGGCGGCGCAACTGGCCTCAGGTATGCAGAACAAGGCCAAGATTATTTTGATGTCGGGCTATGCCGATCAAATCAAGCGGGCGTCGGAGGAAGAGCTCGATGTCTTCGCGGTTATCGACAAGCCGCTGGCGCTGCGCGTCCTGATACGATTCATACAGGCGGCCCTGCACGACAAAGATTAGAAACTAATTGTGTAACCGTCAGGCGCTGCGGACCGATTGGCCCGTTTGCAGGGTCCAAAGGACAAGTTCTTTAAGAGACTTGCCGAGCGCGTTGTCGAATGCCGCCACGATATCTTCGATGCGGTCGGCGGTTGCGCTGACTTTGGCTTCGAACGATTGCGATCCTACAATCGTGCGCTGCGGCATTTTCACCAGCTTGGCGTTAAGGCGCACATGGGCGTCGGGAACGAGGCCGCCGGAGTAGTCGCTTTGAAACTCGCGCAGTTCTAATTTCAGAACGAAATCGGCGCGCAACCCCAGCGACTCCCGCCCGACAGCGACGATCTTGCCGGAATTTTCGAAGGATTCGACCACCAAAGTCTGGATCATCGTCGGCGCTACGTCGGTCCAATTGGCGCGCGCATAGTATTCGAGCTCGACCGATGCCCGCTGCAGCGCGATGCGGGTGGTGTCCAGGCCGGCCGGCGCCAGCGGCGTCTCGATGACCAGTTGCCAGTCGACCGGTTCAAGGTCTCCTGGGAAGGTGCTCTTGGGCGTCAGCCGGAACAGGCGCGGCGGCGGGCCGGCGCCCGGCAAAACGCCCGTGCAACCGCTGGCCAATGTGGCAAACCCCAATAGGACTGCGGTTTTAAGGACGCGGCGGCGGTCCTGTGCCTCTCTGCGGAGGCTTGTGTTGCTAATAACGCTCATATCACCTTTATCACTGCCGCGTTTCGTAACCTTGCTGCTGATCGCCGAAAATGAAGCGCGCGGGATCGCGCTCCACTTGCGTGGTGACCCGGTTCAGGCCGTCGATCAATGCCCGCGCCTCGGTGAGGAAATTGGTCAATTCGTACAATCCCTCGGCGGTGAAATCGCGCAGCGGTTCACGGTTTTCGGCGATCAGCGCTTCGATCTCATTCGAGACCCGGGTCATGGTGGTTGCCGATTTGCGCAGATCGCCGATCAGGGCCACCACTTCGGGTTCGTTTCGGGTAACCGTCGCATTGATGGTGCCCGCCGTCGTTTTCAAGGCGTCGCTGGCGTCGCGCAGATTAGCCATGGTCTGCGAGGCGCTCTCGAACAAGGCGTCGATGTCGTCGGTGCGTGCCGCCAATGCGCCGGTTAGCGCCGAGACGTTCTCCAGAGAATCGGCGAAGGCGGCCTGATTGTCCTCGTTCAATAGGGCAGAGGCCCGGCGAACCAGTATTTGCAGGTTCTCCAGCAATTCCGGCGCGTCTTCGAGGAATTGTTCAAGCGGCGAGGCCTGCGAGGCGATGACCGCCCGTTTTTGGCCCGATGCCGGTTTCAGGGGCGGCGCGTCCTGGGTACCGCCGACAAGCTGGATGGAAACGCCGCCGGTGATGCCTGTGAGTTGGAGTCGGGCCTGCGTATTTTCTCGCACCGGGGTCGCTGCGGGAACCTCGATGGTGACGACAACGGTCTCGACTTCCTGCGGGTCGATGCGGATATCGATAACTTCGCCCACCAATACACCGTTCAACTCCACCGAGCTGCCAACTTTCAGGCCGCTGACCGAGCCGGGAAAGCGGATGTCGTAGCGGGTGAACTCGACATCGAACTGAAATTTCGCCAACCACAAGAAAAACACCGTGGTGCCCGCCAATATCAGCAGCACGAAGGTGCCGACCAGGAGACTGTTTGCGCGCGTTTCCATTATCGTAGATCGTCGCCGGTGGCCGGGTAATCAAGCGCCGCGCGAGCCCGCGGCCCGTGAAAGTACTCGTATATCCACGGCTCGGTTTCCTGCCGCAGACTTTGCATTGTGCCGACCTTGATGCGTTTGTCGAGTAGCACGGCGATGCGGTCGCAAATCGCTTCGAGGCTGTCGAGATCGTGCGTCACCATCACCACGGTCAAACCGAGCGAGTTGCGCAGATCGCCGATCAAGGTATCGAACGCGGCGGCGCCGATTGGGTCGAGCCCGGCGGTCGGTTCATCGAGAAACAGGATCTCGGCATCGAGTGCCAAGGCGCGCGCCAATCCGGCCCGCTTGCGCATGCCGCCGGAAAGCTCGGAGGGGTATTTGTTGGCGGCGTCGAGGGGCAGGCCGACCATGTTGATTTTGACGTCGGCGATTTCGCGGCGCAACGCCGGCGGCAGGTCGGTATGCTCGGCCAGCGGCAGCATAATGTTTTGCGCGACCGTCAGCGAACTGAACAGGGCGCCGTCTTGAAACAGCACGCCGATGCGCTGCTGCAAAGCGGAGCGGGCGTCGTCGTTGAGCCGGGTTATGTCTTGACCGAATATCGTGATTTCTCCGGCCGCCGGGCGGAGCAGGCCGACCATGGTGTGTAGCAGCACCGACTTACCGGTGCCCGAACCGCCGACGATGCCCATGATTTCGCCCCGGTAAACCGTAAGCTCCAGATTGTCGTGGACGACTTGTTTGCCGAACTGGGTGCGCAGGCCGGTCACCCGGAGAACGATTTCTGCCGCCTCGGCATCGGTTGCAGGAACGGCCATCAGATACCTAACTCGGCAAAGAAGATGGAGAACATCGCGTCGAGGACGATCACCAGAAAGATCGATTCCACGACCGAGCGGGTGGTCAGCCGGCCGACCGACTCCGCGTTGCCGCCTACACGCAGGCCTTCGTAGCAGCCGACCAAGCCGATGATGAACCCGAACACCGGCGCTTTGATGATACCGATCCAAAATGTCCACAAGGTGGTGGCGGCGCTGAGCTGGCGGGCGAACTGGAAAAAGGTGATGTCGAGCTGGGTGGTCGCCATGATCGCGCCGCCGAGCAGCCCCATCACATTGGCGAAGAAGGTGAGCAAGGGCAGGCTGATGACCAGCGCCCACATGCGCGGCAGCACCAGCAATTCCATCGGGTCGAGGCCGATCGTGCGCATCGCGTCGACCTCTTCGTTGACCTTCATGGTGCCGATCTGGGCGGTGAAGGCGCTGCCCGAGCGTCCCGCCAGCATGATCGCGGTGAGCAACACCCCCATTTCGCGCAACACGCCCGAGGCGACGATGTTGACGGTGAAAATCTCGACGCCGAACCGGGACAATTGCTCGGCACCCTGGAACGCCAACACCACGCCGATCAGGAACGATATCAAACCGACGATCGGCATTGCATTGAGGCCGCTTTGCTCGATGTGAAAAATCAGCGGCGTGAGACGAATGCGATGCGGCTGCACGATCGACCGGCCGAAGACGATCACCACATGGCCAAGGAAGTTGATCAAATCGCGCGCTTCGTACAGCACGGTGAAGGTCGCATCGCCGACTCGTTCAACCGTGCTGATGAAGGCGTTGCGGCGCGGCGGCGGCTCGGGGCAGGGCAGGGCGTTGCGGGCCACCGTATCGATCAGCGAAGTATGAGCCGGTTTTGCTGCGACCAATTCGGGTTCGATGCCCTGATCCTTGAGCGCCGAAATAGTGCGCCAGACCAGCCAGGCGCCCGCCGTGTCGAGGGCGGAGATTTGCGCCATATCGATGGTTACGCGACGATCGGGCACCACTGGCAGGGCTCTCAGCGCGCGGTCGATCCCGGCTGCCGCCGCGATGGTCCATTGACCGCCCAGCACGATGCGCCAAAGGTCGCCGTCGTGCTGGCTATCAACCGTCCCTACGTCTCCCGCCGTGCCAGTGTCCGTGCTCATGCGTCGCCACCGCCCCACGTCCTTGCGCAATGCCCCTTGCTCCAGGGAGCAGGATACGATCGGCAGGATGGCACGGTTTACCAGTCGACGGAAGATCGGCCCTCATAGGCCGGCGTTGCGGCGATTGCGTAGAGATTTAGCGCGGGCGCGCGACGAGCTGTTGCGTGCGTTCGCGTTGACGCTGCGCGCGCCGTTGCTTGTAGGCAACGATAACTGATTGCCGGTAGGCTTCCGCAGTGCTGCGTTTGGACTTGTTCCAGAAGTTCACGACGCGTGCCCGGTACGGCTCGCCGCGGTCGGGATCGGCGGAATGGTAGCGCCGGATCGCCTCCGACCAAGATTTTTTATCGCGGTGCAGTTGTGCCAGAAATTTCGCCGCGTAGAGCGCGTTGGTCTGGGGATCGAGGGCCTCTTCCAATCCGGCGAAGGCGTCGGGATGGTAGTGCAAATTCACCTGCAGGCAGCCGACGTCGATATTGCGGACGCCTTGGCGCTGCAGATCGCGGATGAACGCGATCGCGGCTTGTTTATCCGGGAAATAATGACCCTTGCCGCCGCTGGTGACGGTCCACGGCCAGGCAATTATTTCCTGCTTCTCCGCGTCCCACTGGCCCGATTCGGCAAACGATATCGCCGCCAAAAGGTCCCGCGGCAGGTTGCGGTTGGCTTCCGCTCGCTCAACCGCTTGCTGGCAAAACTGGCGGAATTCTGCGATCGGCAAGGACTTTGCCGCATGGGCCGCCGATCCCGACAGATACAAAGCCAGAGTTACCGCAGTGAACAGCCACAATTGAAAAATTATTCGCATGGCCTGAAAGCAGCAAAACGCGTGCCAGAACGCGCGCATTTTGAGCAGTTAGGCAATTTGGTGCGGATTAATTGTGCAACGCAATAATCTAGCGAAATAATATGTCGCCTATTTGACCCCAATCGATCAGAAAATTCTTATTTTCAAGGGGTTATCTTGAGTCTTGATTATATTGCAAGTGCGAAGTATATGTTGCGTTGCGGTAGCGGCGATACGCCGAAACCGCCTATTCAGCGTTTCCTCCCTTTACTTGGGCCGTGGCTTGTTCCGCGGCCTTTTTTTGCGCTCAGGCGCGCTGGCGGTGGGTGAGATTGCCGTCCAGCAGGGTGTCGGACGGTTGGATATCGCCGGGCGCGAACTCCTGTAGCGGTTCTAGTTCGCGGTAGATCGGCGCGAAATCCGGCGCCGTTTCGGCCATCAACTGCTCGAAGCTGTCAATCACGAAGTAGGTTTCCTGAAAATCGTCGATGCGATAGCGCGTTCGCAGAATACGCTTAAGATCGAAGGCGATGCGATTGGGCGTGGGGTCGTCGAGGCAATAGATCGATTCGCCCTTCGACGACACGATGCCGGCGCCGTAGATGCGCAACCCCTCGGGCGTGCGCAGCAGGCCGAACTCGACGGTGTACCAGTAGAGCCGCGCCAGCATATCGAGCGCGCCGAGGCGCAGGGCTTTCAGTCCGCCACGGCCATAGGCTTGCAGATAGTCGGCGAACGCCGGATTGGTCAGCAGCGGCACGTGGCCGAAT
>JBFKGW010000053.1:0-9747 GCA_041633145.1 Alphaproteobacteria bacterium | reverse complement strand
ATCGTTGCTGGTGGCGGGCCTGGGCCGCGCTTACACGCGCCGCGGCCTGGCGGTGCGCCCGTTCAAGCCGCAGAACATGTCGAACAACGCCGCCCCGGCGGCGGCTTGCGACGGTACGACCGGCGAGATCGGCCGCGCCCAGGCATTGCAGGCGCGCGCCTGCGGTGTCGCGCCAACTGTCGACATGAACCCGATATTGCTCAAACCCCAGTCGGAAATCGGCGCCCAGGTCGTGGTCCATGGCCGGGTCACCGGCAACGCCGACGCGCGCGCTTACCACGAACTCAAACCGCACTTGCTGCCGGCGGTGCTGGAGAGCTTCGAGCGACTGAAAAAGGACGCCGATCTGGTGCTGATCGAGGGCGCCGGCAGCCCGGCCGAGACCAATTTGCGGGCTGGCGACATCGCCAATATGGGCTTCGCCGAGGCCGCCGGCGTGCCGGTCACCCTGGTCGGCGATATCGAGCGCGGCGGGGTGATCGCCAGCCTGGTCGGCACCTGGACGCTGCTCGGCGCGAATGAACGGGCGCGCGTTTGCGGCTATATCGTCAACAAGTTCCGCGGCGACCCGTCTTTGTTCGACGACGCCCACGCCGATATCAGTGCCCACACCGGCCTGCGCTCGTTCGGCGTGGTGCCGTGGTTCGATGCCGCGCATCGCTTGCCGGCCGAAGATTCGGCGTCGCTGACAGCGCGCAGCGCGGAAACCGAATGTACAACCGCCGCAATCCGCATCGCCGTGCCGCGCCTGCCGCGGATCGCCAACTTCGACGATCTCGACCCGCTGCGCGCCGAGCCCGATGTCGCGCTCACCCTGGTAACGCCGGGCGAGCCGCTACCCGCCGACGCCGATCTGATCGTCCTGCCGGGTTCGAAGTCGACCCTCGCCGACCTCGCCGAGCTGCGCCGTCAGGGATGGGACATCGATATCTTGGCGGCGGCGCGGCGCGGCGCAACGGTACTGGGGATCTGCGGCGGTTATCAGATGCTGGGGCAAACCATCGCCGACCCCGACGGCCTCGAAGGACCAGCCGGTGGCGCCGAGGGGTTGGGTCTTCTCGACGTCGAGACTGTGATCGGCGGCGATAAATCGCTGGCGCCGGTGACCGGCCGCGCGGCCGAGGGCGACATCGAACTTTCCGGTTACGAAATGCATATGGGGCAAACCACCGGACCGGACCGGGCCCGCCCGGTCGTTACCCTAGCCGGCGCGGAAGGCTCCCGGCCCGACGGTGCAGCGTCACCAAGCGGTCGGGTGTTGGGCACCTACGTGCACGGACTGTTCGCCGCCGACGCCTTTCGCCACCGTTTTTTATCGGGGCTTCGGGACGAGCGCCGGAGCGACCTGTCCTACGACGCGCTGATCGAGCAAACCCTCGACGATCTGGCCGGGCATCTCGAGGACAGTTTGGACCTCGACGCGCTGCTTGCCGCGGCGGAGGCTTGAATGCGCCAGCTAGGCAATCAGAAAGGTAATGATCAGCGCCACCACCACCGCGTTGACCAGACACGCGACAACGAACAGATAGAGCGCGCGGCGTATCTCGGCTGGTCCAATGCGCGCGGAAAATTCCTTGCCCAGCCACGGATTGTCCTCGGTCTTGCCGTCGTAGGACCGCGGGCCCGACAAGGCGACGGACAGGGCGCCGGCCATCGCCGCTTCCGGCCAGCCGGCGTTCGGCGAGCGGTGTTTTCTGGCATCGCGCCGCATCACGGCGAGCGCCTGCGAGGACAGGCCCTTGGGCACGAACATGGCCGCGGCCACAATGAACGCGCCGGCGAGCCGCGCCGGGATGTAGTTGAGGGCGTCGTCGAGCTTCGCCGTCGTCATGCCGAAGGCGGCGTGGCGCTCGGTGCGGTAGCCGATCATCGAATCCATGGTGTTGATCGCCTTGTAGACGAACAGGCCAGGCAGGCCGAGCAACAAATACCAAAAGGCCGGCGCCACCACGCCGTCGGCGAAATTCTCCGCCAGGCTTTCGATCGCCGCCCGGCTAACGCCGTGTTGGTCGAGTTGCGCCGGGTCGCGACCAACGATGTGGGACACTGCGGCACGGCCGCCGGCGAGACCGTCGCGCTCGAGGGCGCGGGCGACGCCAAGCACATGGTCGAACAGGCTGCGTTGGGCGAGCAGCAAGACTACCAGCAGCAGCTCGATGATCCAGCCGAAGGGAACAGTGCGGCTGATAACGGCGAGCACCCACCCAAGCACCGCCATCGCCGTAGCCAACACCAGCACCGCCACGGCACCGCGAAGCGCGCGGGTCGCCGCGGCGCGGCGCTCGCGGTTGAGCCGCTTGTCGAGCCAACCGGTAACCGCGCCGATAATTGCCACGGGATGGGGCAACACGCGGGACAACGGCCCGAACTCGCCGACGATCGCGTCGATCAACAGCGCGGCCAACAAGACAAAGGGCGGCAGCAATCCGCTGTCGCCGAAGTCACCAATAAGCATCGCCGGCATCCTGCGGCGCGCCGCCGCGCCGGGTCAATCGCGACCTGCCTTGGCGCTGGATGACCGGCATGGTCTATTGCCGCTAACGGGAGCGCAGAGAGATGAGCGACGATTTTGGCATCATGGTGTGCGGCCACGGCAGCCGCGACAAAAACGCGGTCCGCGAGTTTTCAGTGGTAGCGGAAGCGATGCGCGCGCGCTTTCCTGAGCGCGAGGTCGAATACGGCTTCCTCGAATTCGCTCAGCCGATCATCCGCGACGGCCTCGACAAGCTGGCGGCACGCGGCGTCAAACGTGTTCTGGCGGTGCCCGGCATGCTGTTCGCCGCGGGCCACGCAAAAAACGACATCCCATCGGTGCTGAACAGCTACATGGCCCAGCATCCCGGCCTCGACATCACTTACGGGCGCGAGCTCGGCATCGATCTCAAAATGATCCGTGCCGCCGGCGAGCGGGTCGAGGCGGCGATCGTCGAGGCCGACACCGCGCACGGTCCGGTGCCGCGCCACGAAACGCTGCTGATGGTGGTCGGCCGCGGCGCCTCCGACCCCGACGCCAATTCCAACGTCGCCAAGGTGTGCCGGATGCTGTGGGAGGGCCTCGGCTTCGGCTGGGCCGAAACCGCTTACTCGGGCGTCACTTTCCCGCTGGTCAAACCGGCGCTCGAACACGCGGCGAAGCTGGGCTACCGGCGCATCGTCGTGTTTCCCTACTTTCTGTTCACCGGCGTTCTGGTGCGCCGCATCTACGACCACACCGACGAAGTCGCCGCCGCCCATCCCGATATCCAATTCGTTAAAGCGCCCTACCTCAATGACCACCCGCTGGTGCTCGACACCTTCGCCGAACGGGTCGAGGAGATTTTACAAGGCGCCAACCTGATGAACTGCCAGATGTGCAAGTACCGCGAACAGGTGCTCGGCTTCGAGGACGAGGTGGGTTTGGCGCAGCAGAGCCATCACCACCATGTCGAAGGCATCGGCACCGGCAGCGGCCACGGTCACCATCACCACGACCATGGCGATCATGCGCATAGCCATGACCACGGGCACGATCACGGCGACTCCGACCATGGGCACCACCCCTATCCGCACGCCGACCACCCGCTGGGGCCGCGCAGCTTGCGCGGCGACAAAAGCGACGCCGCCGACTAGACGATGCATCGCCGACCGAGGCCCTGCCAATGACACAAATGCCGCTCGATTATCAGCGCGATCCCGACCTGATCTATCAGGAGTCGTTCGCTGTCATCAGCAGCGCGGCGGATTTGACGGCGTTGCCCGACGAGATGCACGCGGTGGCCTTGCGCATCGCCCACGCCTGCGGCGAGGCAGCGGCGGTCGACGAGCTGCGCTGGTCCGACGGCGCAGTGGCGGCGGGACGCAAAGCGCTTTCTTCCGGCGCGCCGATCCTTACCGACTCGCGCATGGTCGCCGACGGCATCATCCGCAGCGCCCTGACGGCCGATAACCCGGTGATGTGCACCCTCGATCTGGGTAGCGTGCGCGGGCTGGCGCGGCGCGGCGGCACCACCCGCTCGGCCGCCGCTGTCGAACTATGGGCGCCCTGGCTCGCCGGCGCCGTCGTCGCCATCGGCAACGCCCCGACGGCGCTGTTCCGGCTGCTCGAGGGACTCGCCGGCGGGTGGCCACAACCGGCGCTGATCGTCGCCATGCCGGTGGGTTATGTCGGCGCCGCCGAGGCCAAACAGGCCCTGATCGACGCCGCGTCGGCGCCCTTCATCGCGCTGGCCGGCCGGCGCGGCGGCAGCGCGGTCGCCTCGGCGACAGTAAACGCCTTGTCCCGCGAACCGGGATCGGCGCCATGAGCGCCTGGCTGACCGTGGTCGGCCTGGGCGCCGACGGACCCGAGGGGTTGCCGCCGGCATCGCGCGCCGTGATCGAAACCGCTGAACTTCTGGTCGGCGGCGAACGCCATCTGGGCCTGGTCGAGAATGGCCATTGCGAGAAAGTCGCGTGGGGCTTTCCGCTCGACGAGACCATGCAGACCATCGCCGCCAACCGCGGCAAACGGGTGGTCGTGTTGGCGACCGGCGACCCCATGGCCTACGGCATCGGCAGCACGCTGGCGCGCCATTTCGAACCTGAAGACATGGCGATCCTGCCGGCCCCGGGCGCCTTCAGCCTCGCTGCGGCGCGGCAGGCCTGGCCGCTCGACGGGTGCGTCTGCCTGACCCTGCACGGCCGACCGCTCGACCTGCTGGCCTATCACGCCCAACCGGGGGCGCGCCTGCTGATCCTCAGCCACGACGGCTCGACCCCGGCCAAGGTGGCAGCGCGGCTGACCGACCTCGGGTACGGCCCGAGCCAAATCTCGGTGCTGGAAAACATGGGTGCTACAGAGGAGGCGCGCCATGACGCAACAGCCGAAGCTTGGTCCGGCATCGCCATCGCCAATCTCAACACCATCGCCGTCAAGTGCATCGCCGGTGCGGACGCACCTATCTACCCGCACTCGCCGGGCTTGCCCGACGACGCGTTCCTGCACGATGGACAGATCACCAAACGCGTCGTTCGCGCCGCCACCGTGGCCGCCCTGGCGCCGTTGCCGGGTCAGCATCTGTGGGATCTGGGCGCCGGCAGCGGCGCGGTTGCCATCGAGTGGCTGCGCGCGGCGCAAAACGCGCAAGGCCGCGGTGCCTCAGCGGTGGCGGTGGAACGCGACCCGGCGCGCAGCGCACGCATTGCCGAGAACGCCGGCCGCCTCGGCACGCCGTTCCTCGAGATCGTCACGGCGGACATCATCGACGCACTATCCGACTTGGCGCCGCCCGACGCAGTGTTCCTCGGTGGCGGCTTGTCGACCGACCGCGTGGTCGAGACCCTGTGGCAGGCGCTCAACTCGGGCGGACGCCTGGTCGCCAATGCGGTGACCCTCGAAGGCGAGCAGGTTTTGGTGGACGCGTACCGCACTTTAGGCGGCGAGCTGTCGCGCATCGCCGTCAGCCACGCCGAACCGGTCGGCGCCCGTACCGGCTGGCGGCCGGCCATGCCGGTTACTCAGTGGTCGGTGACCAAGCCATGAGCGGAACGGTCTATGGCATCGGCGTCGGGCCCGGCGACCCGGAATTGATGACGCTGAAGGGTGCGCGCCTGCTCGCCGCCTGCCCGGTCATTGCCTACCCGGCGCCGGAGACCGGCGACAGCCTGGCACGGCGCATCGCCGCACCGCACATGCCCGGCGACGCCACCGAAATTGTCATCCGCACGCCGATGTCACCCGACCGGTTTCCCGCCCAAGAGGTCTACGACCGCGCCGCCGCTGAGATCGGCGAGTACCTCGCCGCCGGCCAGGATGTCGGCGTGTTGTGCGAGGGCGATCCCTTCTTCTACGGCTCTTTCATGTACCTGTTCGCACGCCTCGCGGAAGAGTGGCCGGTCGAAGTGGTGCCGGGCGTCTCGTCGCTGATGGCCTGTGCGGCAACGCTGGGCGCACCGTTGGCGGCGCGCAATGACGTGCTCACCGTGCTGCCGGCGCCGCTCGACGACGCGACCCTCGCCGAGCGTCTGAGCACCTGCGACGCCGCGGCGATCATCAAGGTCGGCCGCCATTTCGGCCGGGTGCGCGCCTTGCTCGGCGAGATCGGCCTCGCCGATAACGCCCGCTATATCGAGCGCGCGACCATGCGCGAACAGCGCGTCGTCGCGCTGGATCAGGTGGATGCAGATAGCGTGCCCTATTTCTCGATGGTTCTGGTGCACACGAGAGGGGCGGCATGGGCGTGAGGCAACCATCCCTGCCGGCAAGTATTGCGCTGGTGGCACTGACCACCGATGGGGCTGCGTTGGCGCGCCGCCTCGCGCCCGAGTTACCTGGCGCCCAGTTGCACGGCCTGACCGGTCGTATCGCTAACGCCGACATCGCCTTCGACGATGTCGGCCGCCACCTGGCTGGCTTGTTCGCCGCCGGCACCGCCATCGTCGGTGTTTGCGCCAGCGGCATTCTGATCCGCGCCCTGGCGCCCTACCTCACCGATAAGCACCATGAGCCGCCGGTGGTCGCGCTTGCCGCCGACGGTTCCGCCGCCGTGCCGCTGCTTGGCGGCCATCACGGCGCCAACGCCCTGGCGCGGCGCATCGCAGAGATACTCGGCGGCACCGCGGCGATCACCACCGCCAGCGACCTCGCCGGCGGCAGCGCGCTCGACGACCCGCCGCCGGGCTGGACCGTCGCCAACCCGGAGATGGTGAAGCCGGTCGCGGCGGCCTGGCTCGCCGATGAGCCTGTCGCTTCGCGCCACGACGCCGGCGATTCGAGTTGGCTTGAAGATGGCGGCATGGTCTTTGCAGACGCGGGATCTGTGGCCATCCGAATCACCGACCGTGCCGAGCCGCCGCAAACGGATGAATTAGTATTACACCCGCCGAGCCTCGCCCTGGGCGTCGGCTGCGAACGCGACGCCGCCCCGCAGGCGCTGATCGCTCTGGTCGACCAAACTTTGGCAGAAGCGAGCCTCGCCCCTGCTGCGGTCGCCGTGGTGACTTCACTCGATGTCAAAATGGACGAACCGGCGGTTCACGCGGTTGCCGCACATCTGGGCGTCCCGGCCCGGTTCTTCGACGCGCCGACCCTGGAAGCGGAAACGCCGCGCCTGGTGACGCCGTCGGATCTGGTGTTTCGCGCGGTCGGCTGCCATGGCGTTGCCGAAGGCGCCGCGCTCGCCGCCGTGGGGCCAACCGGCGCGCTCGTCGTGCCTAAAACCCGCGGCACACAAGTCACCTGCGCGATTGCCCGCGCCCCAGCGATAGACGCCGCAAGCGTGGGCCGACCGCGCGGACGCCTGTCGATTGTCGGCACCGGCCCCGGCGCCGCCGACTACCGCGCGCCGGCGGCCGACCGGGCAATTGCGCAGGCGGATCATATCGTCGGCTATGGACCCTATATCGACCTGTTGGGCGCCACCGCAGCGGGCAAGCAGCGGCACGATTTTGCCCTTGGCGAGGAAGAGTTGCGCTGCCGCGCCGCGCTCGATCTGGCGGCCGCGGGCGAACGCGTGGTTCTGGCCTCGAGCGGCGATCCCGGCGTCTACGCTATGGCGGCGCTTGTCTTCGAGCTGCTCGACCGTGAAGACGATCGAGCCTGGAATCGTGTGGCGATCGATGTGGTGCCCGGCATCTCGGCGATGCAGCTGGCGGCCGCGCGCGCCGGCGCCCCGCTGGGCCACGATTTCTGCGCGATCTCGCTGTCCGACCTGCTGACCCCGTGGCCGGCGATCGAACGACGCCTCGAGGCCGCGGCCGCGGCCGATTTCGTGGTCGCGCTGTACAATCCGGCAAGCCAGCGGCGGCGCCATCAATTGGCGGCTGCCTGCGACATTTTGCTGGCGCAGCGGCCGGCCGACACGCCGGTCATCGTCGCCCGCAACCTGGCGCGCGACGGCGAAACGGTCGACATCGTCCCGCTAGCCGAGCTGACCGCCAACCACATCGACATGCTGAGCCTGGTCATTATCGGCAACAGCACGAGCCGCGCGGTGCGCCGTGGCGGCGATAGCTGGGTCTACGCGCCCCGTGGCTATGCGTCGAAAGGAGCCGCTTTCGACGACGCCAAGTCGAGGCAGCACGGATGACGGTTTATTTCATCGGTGCCGGACCGGGCGCGCCCGATCTGATCACCGTGCGCGGGCAGCGGCTGATCGAACGCTGCCCGGTCTGTCTCTATGCAGGGTCATTGGTCCCAGCCGAGGTCGTCGCGGCCGCCCCCTCTGGCTCTATTGTGCTCGATACCGCGGCGATGACGCTCGACGAGATCATCGCCCACATGGTCGCGGCCGATGAAAGAGGCGCAGACGTGGCGCGGGTGCATTCCGGCGACCCCTCGATCTATGGCGCCATCGGCGAACAGATGCGCAAATTGGTGGCGCGGGACATCGCTTATGAAGTGGTGCCCGGGGTGCCGGCTTTCGCCGCCGCGGCAGCGGCGCTGGGCCGCGAGTTGACGCTACCGGGCATTGCTCAGACGGTGATCCTGACGCGCACGGCGGTGCGCGCTTCGGACATGCCTGCCGGCGAAGAGCTCGCGACCCTGGCGCAAAGCGGCGCGACGCTGGCAATCCATCTGTCGATCAACAACTTGGTGCCGGTGGTGCGCGAGCTGACGCCGCACTATGGCGCCGACTGTCCGGCTGTCGTCGCTTATCGGGTGAGCTGGCCCGACCAGCAGATCATCCAAGGCACGCTGGCCGACATCCGCGACAAGGTGAAGCCGTTGGCGATTACGCGGACCGCGTTGATCCTGGTCGGGCGAACGCTTGCCGCCGACCTCGACGCTGCCGACGCGTTTGCCAACAGCCAGCTCTACGACCCGCGCCACCACCATGTCTTAAGGCCGCGACGGCGCGGCTAGACGCTAGCGTGCACCTGCCTGTTCGAGGATTTGTACCAGCCGGCGCGACCGGCTGTTACGCGCTTCGTCGAGCACCGAACGGCCGGTGAAATCGGTGTGGCTGGCGTTGGCGCCACGATCGATCAGCAGTTGGGCGACTTCGGCCTGACCCTTCTCGGCGGCGTGCATGAGCGGCGTGCGTCCATCGAGATTTTCGCGATCGATCCCCCGGTCGACATCGAGCAATAGTTCGACCACATCGTAATGACCGTTGCCGGCGGCGTAGTACAACGCGCTATTGCCCAACTCGTCGACGATATCGGTCCGCACCTTGAATTCGAGCAACACCTCGATGGCGTCGTAGGACCCTTGAATAGCGCCCCAGATCAGCGCTGTCTTGCCGTCAACATCGGTTTGCGTGGTCGACGCGCGGCGCACCAGCAAATCGCGCACGTCGTCAGGCCGATTTTCGTAGGCGGCGACGATGACCGGGTCATCGCCGAACAATAGGGTCTGCGCTTCGACAGGAGCGGCAAGACCGAACGCCACTACCATAATCGCCAGATATCTTATCCACATGGGCTAAGTGTTCCCGGCTGGGCAGACCGGGTCAAGTACCCAACTGGTTGGCTATCCAATCGACCGCGGCAGTCACGGAGTCGACCTGTGGGCCCGGCGGCGGCGGCGGCCGCTGCACCATGACAACCGGCAGGCCTAATAGGCGTGCCGCGTCGAGCTTTCCCTGGGTTGCCACACCACCGGATGCCTTGGTCACCAACACGTCGATTTCATGGGATTCCATCAATGTTCGTTCCTCCGGTACCGTAAACGGGCCGCGGCCGGTGACGATCTGGCACTCGCCGACGGGCAACGGCTCAGTTGGCATGTCGATCAGGCGCACCAAGTACCACATATCGGCTAACCCGGCGAAAGCGCTAAGTTCTTGT
>JBFKGW010000052.1:0-9757 GCA_041633145.1 Alphaproteobacteria bacterium | reverse complement strand
GCCCGCGCATTGGTGATCGACGGCGCATTTTGCAGCAATTGGTCGGCGCGATCGCCCGCGCCAGCCAACAGGCGAAAGGCGGGCTCGGCGAGGTCGTCGATAACCGGCAAGGGGTTGTCTTCGAGATTGGCGCTTGGTTTGAAATTCGATTGCAGCAACTTGGGATGACCGAGCACGAAATCGCTGTCGTACAGGATGAAGGCGCTCAAATCCTCCTGCTCCTCGAGCGTGCCGAGAAACTGGACGATGTTGTCGAGGCTCACCGTCAGCGCGACCAGGCCGATAAACTCTTCGCCCCGCCGCACCGGGACGAGCTGGGTGACGACAGCGCGATTGATCGTTTCGATCCAAAACGGCGCCGACCACTCGGGAGCCGGTTGCTGGTGGGCGTTCTCCAGAGCCGAGCGTTGGCGTTGCAGAACGCGCGGATTGGCTGGCACTTCGACGACGAAGCCTTCGCGCGTGGTGGTCCGCAAGGCCTCGCCTTCGACCGGGATGAACAAAATGGCATTTACTTGCGGTAAGGCAGCGAAAACGCCGCGGAAGGTATCGAGCGAGCGCTGGCGCCGGTCGTCCAAGTTAAGCCGACCGTCGGCGAATTGAGCGCCAAGATCAGCACCCACAATTTCAATGGGTTCCAACTGACTGTTGATACGCGCTTCCAACAAGTCGAGGGAGATAGCGGCGCGCTTGCCGAGCAGCGAGAAGGTATTCTCTGAAGCCCCGATCAACGTAATTATCAACACGCTGCCGACGGCGACAAGAATCAACAGCGTGACGCCACCAACCAGGGCGAGCGCCAACGGGATATGAATCGGAGGACGCCGTTGCTCAGAAACGGGCTCTACTTGCTCCTCAGTATCGTCGCTCGCCGGGACCGAAACCGCGTCCGCCATTACTTGATCCACCCAAGGATTCGCATGACAGCAATACATAGCGTGGCGTCCGAGTCATTGCTAACAAGTAAAAAACGAATTTGATCCATTTCTGTGGCCACCGTCATCGCCTCCAATCGGTTCGGGCAATGCTCGGTTGTGGTTGCATAGACTTCCTGGATTAGCCGCGCCGCCCATCGAATCACGCGTTGCGGTATCCGGCAGGCTTGCTTAGTTTCGTCACCATGTTTGCAAAGATCCTGATTGCCAACCGGGGCGAAATTGCCTGCCGGGTTATTCGGACGGCGAAGCGCATGGGCATCAAAACGGTCGCCGTTTACTCCGACGCCGACCGCGATTCGCTGGCCGTGCGAATGGCCGACGAGGCGGTTCATCTTGGCCCGCCGGCGGCGGCGGAAAGCTATCTGGCGGTCGATAAGGTGCTGGCGGCGATCGAACAATCAGGCGCTGAGGCGGTTCATCCCGGCTACGGGTTTTTGTCCGAGAACGCCTCGTTTGCGCGTGCTCTGGCAGATGCCGGCGTTACCTTTATCGGCCCGCCCGCCGACGCCATCGCGGCAATGGGCGACAAGATTCAATCCAAGAAGCTGGCCGATGCCGCCGGCGTCAGCACGGTACCGGGGCATCTCGACATTATCGATGATGCCAATGGGGCGATCGAAATCGCCAAGGGCATCGGCTATCCGGTGATGATCAAGGCGTCCGCCGGCGGTGGCGGCAAGGGCATGCGGATCGCCCGCAATGATGCTGAGGTCAAGGATGGATTTCGCTCGGCGCAAAACGAAGCCCGGTCGAGTTTTGGCGATGACCGGATATTTATCGAAAAATACATCGAAGAGCCGCGCCATATCGAAATCCAGGTTTTGGCGGACAACCACGGCAACGTTATTCATCTTGGCGAGCGCGAATGTTCGATCCAGCGTCGCCACCAGAAGGTAATCGAGGAATCGCCGTCGCCGGCGCTCGATACCGTGACCCGCGAGGCGATGGGCGCGCAGGCGTGTGCGTTGGCCCGGGCCGTCGACTACCGCTCGGCGGGCACGGTCGAATTCATCGTCGACCGCGACCGCAATTTTTATTTCCTCGAGATGAATACCCGGCTGCAAGTGGAGCACCCGGTAACCGAAATGGTGACTGGTCTCGATCTGGTCGAATTGATGATCCGCATCGCCGTCGGCGAACCGTTGCCGTTGACGCAAGCCGACGTCCGTGCCGACGGCTGGGCGATCGAGGCGCGGGTTTACGCCGAGGACCCGTCGCGCACTTTTCTGCCGGCAATCGGCCGCTTGGCGCGCTATCGCCCGCCGGATACCGGCGATGGCGCTGTGCGGATCGACACCGGTGTCGGCGAAGGCTCGGAAATTTCGATATTCTACGACCCGATGATCGCCAAGTTGGTTACCCACGGCGCCGATCGTGCCGCTGCGATCGAGCGTATGCGCGCCGCCCTCGATGCCTATTACATCCGCGGCACCGGCCACAACACGGCGTTTTTGGCGTCCGTATTGGCCCATCCTCGGTTCGCCGAGGGCCGCCTGTCGACCGATTTCATCGCCGAGGAGTATCCCGACGGCTACAGCCCGCCACGGCCCGAGGGAACGCTGCGCGACAGGTTCATCGCTGTGGCAGCCATCGTCCATACGCGGACCGCGGCAAGGGCGCGGCAAATCGGTCATTCCGGTACGCCCACCGATCCGGTCGTTCCAGCCAATTTGACCGTCTGGATCGGCGCCGACGCGACCAACATCGAAATTCGATTTAATGCCACCGCGGCGAAAGTTCGCTTTGATGGGCGTGAGATCGACATAGCGACCGATTGGCGGATCGGCGAACCGTTAGTGGCGGCAACGATCGCGGGCGAGGCGGCAGTTTTCCAGGTCGATCGCCAGGGGGTCGCCTACCGGTTAATCCATGGCGGGGCCGAAGCGGTCGTGCGCGTCCTCACGCGACGGGCGTCGGTCTTAAATAAACTTATGCCGGAAAAGGCGGCGCCCGATCTGAGCAAGTTCCTGTTGTCGCCGATGCCGGGGCTCTTGGTGTCGGTCGCCGTCGATGTGGGCACACAAGTGCGCGCCGGCGAGGAGCTCGCCGTGGTCGAGGCGATGAAGATGGAGAACATCCTCCATGCGGTCGCCGACGGCACGGTGAAGCAAATCCATGCCGGCCCCGGCGATAGCTTGGCGGTTGACCAGACGATCCTCGAATTCGAGTAGACGAGCGATGGTTTTGCCAGCTCTCATATCCGGATGACCGGCTCGGCCGAACCGCCTTTTGCGGTTCAAGTCCGCATCTATGGCCGCGTACAGGGCGTTTGGTTTCGGGCCTGGACGGCGCAGGCGGCGACCGACTTGGGGCTCGCAGGGTGGGTGCGCAACCGCGCCGACGGCAGCGTCGAGGCCTTATTCGTCGGCACGGCAAACGACGTCGAAGCCATGGTTGCAAAATGCCGTGAGGGACCGCCGGCAGCCCGGGTCGACAAAGTTGTCCGCGACGTGCCGGCGACGCCGCCCGAGGCGGAAATTAGCGCTACCGGCTTCCGCCAATTACCCACCATTTAGCGGCGGCGGGTTAGCCAAAGATCGGTTCGAAGGTATCCCGCAGGGCCTGATCGAGGTCGTCCATGGTAGCGGCGACGCCGAGATCGGCGAGGCTGGTAACGCCGAGAGTGGGTTCGGCGATGCCACACGGCACGATGCCCTCGAAATGGCTTAACTCGGGACATAGGTTAATGGCGACGCCGTGATAGGTGACCCAGTGGCGCACCCGCACGCCAATGGCAGCGATTTTATCTTCCCGCCCGCCGCCGCGATCGACCCAAATGCCGACCCGCCCGGCCCGCCGCTCGCCGGCAATGTCGAACTGGTCCAGCGTGGCGATCACCCACTGCTCGAGATTGCGCACGAACGAGCGCAGATCGCGGCCGCGGCGGTTCAAGTCCAACATCACGTAGGCGACCCGCTGGCCGGGCCCATGATAGGTGTACTGGCCGCCGCGCCCGGTCTGGTGAACCGGAAACCGACTGGAATCGAGCAAATCGGCCGCCTTGGCGCTGGTGCCGGCGGTATAGAGTGGCGGGTGCTCGATCAGCCACACCAGTTCTGGCGCCTCGCCACGGCGGATCGCCGCCACCCGCGCCTCCATCGCGGCGACGGCGTCTTCATAGGGCAGCAGCCCTGGCGTGCTCTGCCACTCGACTGCGGATGCGCCTGGCTCATGCCGAAACTGGGGCGATGCGACCATCAATTGCCAGCCTTTTCTTAACGAGTTTGCACTTCAATATAGTAAATCATACGGGTCTCCGCTTAATTTGCGGTTGCACCGGGTCAAAATATTAAGCAACTAACGCGCAACCCGTGCCGTTATCGGTGCAGCCTTGCAACCGTCATGCTGTGTTGCCGCGGCGCATAGGAGAGCCTAATGGCCGAAGATCTTCGTGATGCAGCGCTGCGCTATCACCGGGAGCCCAAGCCCGGCAAGATAGAAGTGGTGCCGTCGAAGCCGCTGGGCAACCAGCGCGATTTGGCGCTCGCTTATACACCCGGCGTCGCCGCGGCTTCGCTGGCGATCGCCGCAGACCCGGCAATGGCCGCAGAATATACCGCGCGGAGCAATCTCGTCGCCGTAGTCAGCAACGGCACGGCGGTCCTCGGCCTCGGCGCCGTCGGACCGCTGGCGTCGAAACCGGTGATGGAAGGCAAGGGCGTCCTGTTCAAGAAATTCGCCGGCATCGACGTGTTCGATATCGAAGTCGATGAGACCGAGGTCGCGCGTTTTGTCGACGTGGTGGCGGCGCTGGAGCCGACATTTGGCGGCATCAATTTAGAAGACATTAAAGCGCCCGAATGTTTCGAAATTGAGCGCCTGTTGCGCGAGCGCATGAATATCCCGGTCTTTCATGACGACCAGCACGGCACGGCGATCATCGTCGCCGCGGCGGTCCACAATGCGCTGCGCCTGAGCGGCAAGAAAATCGAGACTGTCAAAGTTGTCACATCGGGCGCCGGGGCCGCCGCCCTGGCCTGCGTCAATCAATTGGTTTCCATGGGCCTGCCGGTCGAAAACGTGACGTTGACCGACATTCACGGCGTCGTTTACGCCGGCCGCCCTGAGGAAATGGACGCCTACAAGGCGGTCTACGCGAAAGAAACGTCGGCGCGCACGCTGAGCGAGGCGATCGAGGGCGCCGATATATTTCTCGGCCTGTCGGCGCCCAATGTGTTGACGCCCGAGATGATTGCCAAGATGGCCGAAAAGCCGGCGATAATGGCGCTCGCCAATCCGATTCCGGAAATCATGCCCGATGTTGCCAAGACGGCGCGGCCCGACGCCATTGTTGCCACCGGGCGTTCGGATTTCCCCAACCAGGTCAACAACGTGCTGTGCTTTCCGTTTCTGTTTCGTGGCGCTTTGGATGTCGGCGCGACCACCGTCAACGATGCGATGAAGGTCGCCGCGACGACCGCGATCGCCGACCTGGCAACCCAGGAAACCTCCGATGTCGTCGCCACCGCCTATGGCGGGCAGGTGTCGAGTTTCGGCCCGGATTCGATCATCCCAAGCCCGTTCGACCCGCGCCTGATTGGCGCGGTTGCGCCGGCGGTCGCGCGCGCGGCGATGGATAGCGGCGTGGCGACCCGGCCGATCGAGGATTTCGATGCCTATCGGGACCGCCTGCACCAGTTCGTCTTCCGCTCGGGCTTGTTGATGAAGCCGGTATTCGATCAAGCGCGGGCGACGCGCCAACGCATCGTTTATGCCGAGGGTGAAGACGAACGCGTGCTGCGGGCGGCCAAAGCGGTGATCGATGAAGGCGTCGGCGAGCCGATATTGATCGGCCGGCCGGAAGTCGTCGCCCAGCGCGTCGAGCGTCTCGGTCTGCGTTTTACGCCCGGCGAGGATTGTGAACTAATTAATCCGCAAGACGATCCGCGCTATCGCGACTACTGGACGCTGTATCACAATCTGGCGCAGCGGCGGGGCGTGACCCCCGACGAGGCGCGCACGCGAGTGCGCACCAACACGACCGTAATCGCCGCATTGGCAGTGATGCGTGGCGATGCCGACGCGATGATTTGCGGCACCGAGGGGCGCTTTGACCGGCACCTGACACATATCAGCGATATTGTCGGCTTGCGCACCGACGTGCGTCAGTTTGCCGGCGTCACGGCGCTGATTTTGCCGAAGGGCACGTTCTTCTTCGTCGATACTTTTGTGACCCCCAGCCCCAGCGCGGAAGACATCGCAAAAATGACCCTGCTGGCAGCCGACGAAGTCAGGCGGTTCGGCATCGAGCCGCGGGTCGCCCTGTTGTCGCACTCCAATTTCGGCAGCTCGAACGCGCGGTCGGCGCAGAAAATGCGCGTGGCGCGCCATCTGATCCTCGATCAAGCGCCGGAACTGCAGGTCGAAGGTGAAATGCAGGCTGATCTCGCGGTTAGCCCGGAACTACGGCAGCGCATTTTTCCCAACAGCGTCCTTACGGAGCAGGCGAATCTGTTGGTCATGCCCGATCTCGACGCGGCGAACATTGCGTTCAACTTGATGAAACAGTTAGCCGACGGACTTCCCGTCGGGCCGATTTTGGCTGGAGCGGCCCGCTCGGTGCACATCTTAACGCCATCGGTCACGGCGCGCGGCATCCTCAATATGAGCGCGGTTGCGGCGGTTGGCGCCCAGCACCACAGGCCGGAACGGCGCGGATAGTGTGATGGCGCCGGAGACTGCAGCGCAGGCGCCGCCACCGGGCGGCGAGAGCGAACCGGACCGCCTGTATGGCGTCACCGACGAGTTGGTTCGCACGTGCGAAGCGGCCGTGCTCGAAGGGCGTTTCGATGAATTGGATCGCCTCACCGAACCTTTGCATGCGTCCGACTTGGCTGACCTCGTTGAGGGAGTACATGGCGATGCACGCGCGCGGCTGATCGACTACCTGCGGCAAAGCCTCGATCCAGAAACCCTGGCCCACCTCGACGAAGTCGTTCTCGAAGATGTCCTGGATGCGATGGAGCCGGCAGAAGTCGCCGCGGCGATCACCGAGCTCGATACCGACGATGCGGTCGATGTCATCGAGGACTTGCCGGCGGAAGATCAGCGGCAGATTTTGGCGAATTTGTCGCCGTCCGACCGGGCGCTGCTCGCCGAAGCGTTGACCTTTCCCGAGGACAGCGCTGGCCGGCTTATGCAGCGCGAAACCGTCACCGTGCCGGAGAGTTGGACGGTTGGCGACACCATCGACTACATGCGCAGCCGCGCCGCGGTATTGCCGCGCGATTTCTACGATGTGTTTATTGTCGATATCGATCGCCGGCCGGTCGGTGCGGTGCCGCTGTCGCGGCTGATGCGGAACCAACGCGACGTAAAGATCGCCGATATTATGCGCGTCGACCTGCATCCCGTCCCGCTGACCATGGATCAGGAAGAAGTCGCGTTGATGTTCCGCCAATACGGCCTGGTCTCGGCCGCCGTGGTCGATAGCGGTGGCCGCTTGGCCGGCGTGATCACCGCCGACGATGTGGTGCATGTAGTCGATCAAGAGGCGGAAGAAGATTTGATGCGGCTCGGTGGCGTCAGGGAAGACGATTTCTACGAGGCGGTGCTCGACACCACGCGGGCGCGCTTTCCCTGGTTGCTGATCAACCTGGCGACAGCGATTATCGCCTCGGTCTTCATCGGGTTCTTCGACCAGACCATTCAGAAAGTCGTGGCACTGGCAATCTTGATGCCGATCGTGGCCTCGATGGGCGGTAACGCCGGCACGCAGACCCTGACCGTGGCGGTACGTGCACTGGCTATGAAAGAGCTGACATCGACCAATGCGAAGCGCGTTGTGAGCAAAGAAGTTTTTGTCGGCAGCATCAACGGCCTGCTGTTTGCCGGTGTCATGGGACCGGTTGCCTGGCTGTGGTTCGGCGATGTCGCGATCGGCGGTGTCATAGCGGCGGCGATGATAATCAATCTCGTTGCTGCGGGCTTTGTCGGCATCGCCACGCCAATGGTGCTCGAACGCTTCGGCATCGATCCGGCGGTGGCGTCGACCGTCGCTTTGACCACCATCACCGATGTCGTAGGTTTTGTCGCGTTCTTGGGTCTGGCCGCACTCGTTTTGCTGTGACACGTCGACAATGGCTAATACCAATCTCACCACGGCGCCTTACGGCACTTGGAAATCACCGGTCACGGCGGGCTTGATCGCCGGCACGACGATTTCGCTAAATTCGCTCGCTATCGAGGACGACGCGATCTACTGGCTCGAAGGACGGCCGGCAGAGGGCGGCCGTACGGTAATTGTGCGCCAAGTCGGTGACCGAACCGAGGACGTCACGCCGGCCGGATTTAACGTTCGCAGCCGGGTCCACGAATATGGCGGCGGTGCGGCGCTGGTCGCCGACGGCGTGGTCTATTTCGTCAATTTCGATGCGCAACGAATATATTGCCACCGGCCCGGCGAGGCACCGCGCGCGGTGACTCCGGAAACCGGCGGGCGGTTCGCCGATATGCGGTTCGACCGGCGGCGGCAACGCTTGATTTGTGTGCGCGAGGATCACGCGGGATCGGGCGAACCGCGCAATGAGTTGGTCGCGGTCAATCTGCAAGGGCGCGCCATCGAGGTGCTCGATGGCGGCCACGATTTCGTCTCGAGCCCGCGCCTGGACGCAACCGCCGACCGGCTGGCCTGGCTTACCTGGGATCACCCCAATATGCCGTGGGACGGCACCACTCTGTGGCTGGCGGATATCGACGCGGACGGCCGCCTGGGCACGCCGCAACGCATTGCCGGCGGCGCTGGCGAATCGATTTTTCAACCGGAATGGGCCGCCGATGGTGAACTCCTGTTCGTCTCCGATCGCAGCGGCTGGTGGAACCTCTATAAGTCTTCGCGGCATGGGATTTTGCCGGTCTCACCGGCTGACGCAGAATTCGGTTCGCCGCAATGGGCCTTCGGCATGTCGACCTATGGAGTGACCGGTGACGGTCGCATTGTCGCCAGCCGCGGTCAGGCCGGGGTGTGGCAGCTGGGGCTCATCGTCGAGGACCGGTTCGAGGCTTTCGATCTACCCTACACGGATTACGCCGGCGTTCGCGTTCGTGGCGACACGGTCTTATTTGTCGGTGCGTCGGCTACCATGCCGCCGCAGCTTGTGCGCCACGATATCGCAACCGGTGAGTGCACGGTGCTGCGCTATTCGAGCGTTGTCGACCTCGACGCCGGCTTCATTTCGCAACCGCAGGCCGTCGAATTTCCCACCGCCGGCGGCGCGACGTCCCATGGTTTCTACTACCCGCCGGCGAACCGCGATTTTACCGCCGCGGCGGACGAGTTGCCGCCGCTCATCGTCCGCGGCCATGGTGGGCCGACGGGGGCGGCGACGGCGGCCCTCAACCTGTCGATCCAGTTTTGGACCAGTCGTGGGTTCGCCGTGCTCGACGTCAACTACCGCGGCAGCACGGGCTTCGGCCGAGCCTATCGTGAATCGCTTTACGGCCACTGGGGCGTTGCCGACGTCGACGATATGGTCGCGGGCGCGCAGTACCTGGTCGAACGCGGTGACGCCGACCCCAAGCGGCTCGCCATTCGGGGCAGCAGCGCTGGCGGCTTCACGACTTTGGCCACGCTGACCTTTCGTGGCACGTTTTCCGCGGCAGCCAGCCACTATGGCATCGGCGATCTGATGGCGCTGGTGCGCGACACCCATAAGTTTGAAAGCCGTTACCTCGATCGGCTGGTCGGGCCGCTGCCCGAAAGCGAAGCGCTGTATCGGGAGCGATCGCCGATCAACTACACCGACCAGCTCGACTGCCCGGTGATATTCCTGCAAGGCCTGGACGACAAAGTGGTGCCGCCGAACCAAGCAGAAGCGATG
>JBFKGW010000051.1:0-9851 GCA_041633145.1 Alphaproteobacteria bacterium | reverse complement strand
GGTTGGCGTGAACCGTGCTCATCGAGCCCTCATGGCCGGTGTTCATGGCCTGCAGCATGTCGAGGGCTTCCGAACCGCGGACCTCGCCCAAGATGATACGGTCGGGGCGCATACGCAGGGCATTCTTGACCAAGTCGCGCATGGAAATTGCGCCCTGCCCTTCCAGATTGGACGGCCGCGTTTCCAGGCGCACCACGTGCGGCTGCTGCAGCTGCAGCTCGGCGGCGTCTTCGATGGTGACGATGCGGTCGCCATGATCGATCATTTGCGACATCGCGTTCAGCAGCGTGGTCTTACCCGAACCGGTGCCGCCGGAGATCAGAATGTTGAGCCGCGAGCGGGCGGCGATCTTGAGAACCGCGGCCATCGAGGTCGACAAGTTCTGCTGCCGCTCCATCACGTCGAGTGTAATTTTCTTCTTCGAGAACTTACGAATCGAGATCGACGGGCCGTCGATTGCCAACGGCGGTATGATGATATTGACACGGCTGCCGTCGGCCAGGCGGGCGTCGACCAGCGGCGAGGATTCGTCGACCCGCCGACCGATCTGCGACACGATGCGGGTGGCGACGTTCATCACATGGCGGTCGTCGCGGAACTTGACATCGGTGAGCTCGAGCTTGCCGCGGCGCTCGACATACACCTGGTTGTGTCCGTTCACCATGATGTCGTTTATGGTCTCGTCGGCGAGCAGAGGTTCGAGGGGTCCCAGGCCGAGCATTTCGTCGAGCAGAACCTTGACCAGATCCTCCTGCTCGGCCTTGTTGAGCTGGAGTTTTTCTTCGCGCGAAATCTCCAGCACGATATCGGAAATCTGCCGCGTCAGCTCGTCGCGCGGCAAGGATAACGCGGCGCTGATATCGATGCGTTCGAACAGGACCGGTTGAACCTTATTGCGGGCGACCGCGACGCTGGAAGAACTACTGATACGTTCCAACGCTGCGCTACGGTCGTTGGTGCCCCAGACTGGGGCGCTCGGCGGCTCTGGAACGTCGGGCGCATCCTCCGGCTGCTGTTCGCGCGCCGGCGGCACGTAGAGCTGGTTGACAGCGTTGGTGATAACGTCGCGTTGTTCCAGCTGGTTGAGATTTAAATACTCTTTGCCGAGAATTTTTTCGGTGGCCGACGTGGTGTAACTCGCGACTTCAGCGCGCGACATCGCCGCGAAGTCGGGCGCGTCCGGCATTGCGGTTAAACTTTCGATGACTCGTTCGGCGAGTGCGAAGCAGTTTGGTTTGTCCTGGGATTTGCGCGTTGCCGCGGTAGCGGCCAACGTTGCCGCGGGCGGTTGTGTCGCCTTTTCTGCGCCAGCGCCGTTGACAGCGGCGTTGCTCGAGCGTCGGCCAAAGCTCATGACCTCGGCTCCTATTTTGCCTTGCGGCCGCTGAACAGACCGCGCCGGGGTTCCTTAACGCTCGGGGCCAAATTTTGCGTAAGCTTGCGCAGCTCGCCGATGAACTTTCCGCGTGCCGCCGTCTGCGCCAGCGGTTTACCCACCGTGGCGGCCTGTAGCGCCTTCGGCTCTTCGGGCAATTGGCTGAGAATCTGGCAACCGACGCCGCGGGTGAATTCCCCCTTGGGCATGCCTTTGGTGCGCCGGGCGTGGTTGATAATAACGCCGATCTCGCCTTCGCCGCCGACACTATTGAACAAATTGACGATGCGCATGGTATCGCGCATGCCGGCAAGGGTCAGGTCGGAGACCACATGCACGTGGGCGGCGTCGCGCAGCACGCTGGTGTGGAGGTGGCACAAGCTGCGCGGCAGGTCGAGCCACACCCATTCAAAGTTGCGGCGCAGTTCCTCGATCAAGCGGGTAATGCCGGAGCCGTGCAGGTCCAACTCGCGCGCCAAGTCTTCCTCGGCCGCGAGGACAGAAAGGTGATCGGTTTTCGGTAGCACTGCGCTCGACATGAACAAACTGTCCATGCGATCGGGTTGGCGCAATGTTTCGATCATGCCGGTGCTGGGCACGAGGTCGAGCGACAAAGCGACAGTACCGAACTGAAGATCAAGATCGACCAGCGCCACCCGGTGGCCCTGTTCTTCGGCGAGCAGCCAAGCGCCGTTCAGCGCGACCGTCGAGGCGCCGACGCCGCCGCGCGAACCGATCGTCACGATCAGCTTGCCTGTCGAATCAGGTGTCGATTCTGTGGTTTCGGTTTCGCTGAAGGTCGCTGCCAGCAGCGCGGTTTCCAGTTCTTCTTCGCTGATCGGTTTGACCAGATAGTCGGCCACGCCGGCCGACGTGAACTGCTTGTACAGCGCCAGATCGTTGATCACCCCGAGCGCGACCACCTGGGTCGACGGATCGCACAACTCGGCCAGCGGCTGCAGATCCTCGAAGGGATTTTCACTGGTATCGAGGTCGACCACCAGCAAATCGGGCGACGGTGCCGATGCCAGATAGGCGCCGGCGTCGTGGCAGCTGCCGCGATTGATGACAGCGCCGGGCCAGTGGAAGTTGGCAATATTGCTCAGCTTCGCAGCGGTATCGTCATCGCTGACGAACGCCGCGAGCGAAACGCTGCTACCCGGCCGGACATCGAGCGCTGGCGCGGTCATTATTCCCTCTCTGGTAGGACGGGGTCTTTGGCTTCGCCGGCCCGGTAAGCGCGGATGCTGCCGCTGAGGGCTTCGCCATCGGCGGCGCCAAGCGCGCGGCCGCGCAGCAAGTCCCCCGGATCGGCGAGCATCAGGCCCAGATTGCGCTGGGTCGAGCAGCCGAAATTACTGTCGTTGAAGTTGCCGGGGTTCGACGAGGAGGGCCGCGAAAGGTTCGGGCAATTGGGCGGCAGCACGACATAGCGGCCAACGATCAGGCGGATATTGCCGGCCGACCCCTTTTCGCCGGTAATCGCCAGTGCCCGGGCATTCGGTACAAAGTGGCGCAGTTGGTCGTTTATGACGCCGATACGGGAGTCGGCGACGACCTCGCCCGATTGCGGGCCCACATCGACGAACAAACGGTCGCTCGGCCGCAGATCAATGTCGCTGAGAAACCGATCCAGGCTACGCGCTTCCTGATTGGTGAGCAGGTTGGCCTGACCGGCAAAGGCAATCGAATGCTCGTGCGTCACCCACTTTACCTGGAGCTCGTTGGGCGTTGCTGCGGGTGTCCAGTCCGCGACGGTTTGCGCACAGCCGGCGACAATGACCGCCAAAGCGACAAGGAGAGTAGACCGCCGACGACGATGGCGCCGGAACATGCGTCGATTATGCCGTGATTTCATCGTCGCTACCTCACTCTAACTCGAACCCGGCGGGCCCACTGGGGCCGTCGAAATCGCTTGTTTGCGGTGTCCGTTGGCTCGGATTTTGTACTTGCCGGCGGGTTTCACCCTTGACGATACGGTCGTAATCGTCGGGGATCTCGAAGCCGTCGGTCGGCACCGCAAGGGCCGCTGTGGAGACCGGCCGCACGAGATAGGGTGTCACGATGATCACCAGTTCGGTCTCGCTGCGATTGAAATCGGTTGAGCGGAACAACGCGCCGAGGATCGGAATATCCGCAAGCCCGGGGAATTCGTTGACGGTTTGTTTGCTGTCGGCCTGCAGCAGGCCCGCAATCGCGAAGCTCTGACCGCTGCCCAGTTCGACGGTGGTGTTGGCGCGCCGGGTGGTCAGGGCGGGGATGTTTAAGCCGTTAATTGTCACCGCCCCTGACGACGATAGTGCGCTTACCTCGGGAAGCACCTTGAGGCTGATGCGGTTGTCGCTGACGATCGTCGGCGTGAACGCCAGGGAAACGCCGAATTCTTTGAATTCAACGGTAATTCTGTTGTCTTCCTGGGCGATCGGCACAGGGAACTCGCCGCCGGCGAGGAAGCTTGCCGTCTCGCCCGACAACGCGGTCAGGTTTGGTTCGGCGAGCAGGGTGACCAGGCCTTCGTCTTCCAACGCGTCGATCACGGCGTTGGCATCTAAACTACCACCGCTAAAGCTGGCCGTAACAAGGTTGGCGTTCGAGGTGAGGACGCTGGCAATCGGCGCGCCGGTCGCCAGGCCGAAGGCAAAATTTCCGACCGTTCCCAGAATATCGAAGTTGAAGCCAAGGCGCTTGAGCACGTTGCGCGACACTTCGGCGATACGCACCCGCAGGTTCACCTGGTTGGGGCCGACGACGAGGATTTGATTGATCAACGCCTCGTTTTCCGCCAGGAAGCGGGTGCCGATGCGCCGCGCTTCCTCGGCTTCGCGCGCCGAGTTGACCAGGCCGGTGAGCAGCAGGCCGCCGGGCACCGATAAGGCTTCGACTTGTGTGTTAGGCAACAACGTGCGGAACGACGAACGAATGTCCGACAGATTGTGATTGACCACCAGCGTGACGTCGGCGAGTACGCGGTCGTTGCCGTCGACGGCGAACAGCGAGGTGACACCGGTCCGTTTGCCCATGACGTAGACCAGGGTCGGCGACTTGACGGCGATATCGGCGAACTCGGGATTGGCCACGAAGACGGCGCTCGCCGGCTGCGGCAGGCGCACCAGGACGCCTTTATTGACTTCGATCTCGAACGATTCATCGCCGGTCGTCAGCGTGCGAATACTCGATTGCGCCAGCGCCGGCGGACTGACGATGCTGATCAGCGCGAGCACGAGCAGCGCCAGCGTTGCCGCCGTGATCAGACCCAGGGTGGGCGCAAGTCGTTGAAGCACACCGTTCATCGCGGTCACCGTTGAAACTCGATAACGGCTGATTCACCGCCCCGCACGACCTGCACGCGGCGAACGTTCTCTTTTGTTTTGGGCGACGCCAACAGCCGGCTGACTTCGCTGTCGAGGGTGTGACCCCTGCCCCGCTCCGGCTTTTCGCCGTTGATCAGGCGCGACAGTACCGGATTGACATTGTCGTCCGCGGTTTCCGAGATCCGCCCTTCGTCGGTTTGCAGGCTGCGCAGGCTCAGCGACAAGCGCCCCAGTTCGGTGATCAGGGACACTATTTCGACCTGTTTCGGCGTGACCTCGATGGTGACGTTCTTTGCCGGGTTGGGCTCTTCGGCTTGGTCGTTTGTCGATTGGTCGATGGCGAGAACACGAATATCGGTCAACACCGTCTCCGAGGCGTACAGTTCGTCGCGGATCTCGTCACCCTTTTTCTCCAGTTTATGGGATAGAACGAGGTCGACGCGGTCGCCGGGAAATACGAACCCAGCGATGCCGCTGGTCGCGTTGACCGGAACCGTCATTGCCCGAAAGCCGGGACGCAAAACGGCGGCCAGAAAGCCGCGTTCGCCAGGCCGCACGACGCGGGCCTCGGTGAGTGGCTCGCCGGCGGTCACGCCGACGCGCACGACCGTGCCCTCCAAGTCCTCAGGCGCTAAATCGCCCTCTTTCATATAGGTGTTGGCCAGGCTGGACTTGGGCCAAGGCTGCCAACGTAGATTGTTTTTCTTGATCAGCGTGCCCGCCGGCAGCGCCTGTTTGGCGACGAGAATGCGAACTTCATTGGCTTCGACGACTGGCTGGACGCGCTTCGCCGTTTCAATCGCGGCGCGTTGGGTTGCCAACCAACTGTTGGCCGCCAGACCGGCGCCGCCTGCCGCGATTGCCGCCACCAGCAGCAGTATGATGAGACGGGCGCTCATTGCGCGAACTTTCTAAATTTTGGTGCGCCATGGCGATTGGCAAAACGGTTCGGCCGGCTGGCAATCGCCTCTGCCGAAGATTTCAGAACCTTATTTGCGGTCATCATGACGGGTACCGGTTACTGAAAATACGGAAGGAAGGCCGGCGGCCGATCCCCTCCTGGGACAGCCCGCCGGTCTTCAAATCCTATCTGACGATTAGGTGCTGGGCATGGCCGACACGGCGGTGTCGAGCTGACCCGACACGGCGGTGAACATGGTGTCCAGCGACCCGCCCATCAAGCTCAGGGCGCCGATCGAAGCAACCGATACGAGCGCGGCAATCAGGCCATACTCGATGGCGGTTGCGCCGGATACGTCGGCTTGCAATTTCGTAATCAACTTAAGCATCACTACTCTCCTTTGGACACGAAAACGACGCGGAGAGGATGGCTGTAAGAGATTAATGATGAGTTAAAGAAAAAGAAGAAAAGAAACGCTTTAGACTTCTTAAACGTCTAATTCATCTCAGTAATACTACTATTATGAACGTGTAATAACCAATTTATACAGTATAAATAGTTATTTTGTCCGTTAAATTTCTATAAAATTCAAAATATCCCAGAGCGCAAAGCGCAGTGATCCTGCTGTCTCACCAAGAACGTGCACTCTGCGTCGCTTGGTTATTTCTGCGCCGGCCGCCGCACCGCGCGATTCATCTTGCCGCATCGGGGTATTCGTCAAATACAATCGATCGCATGATCGGTCCCCCGGCCAGTATTGTTCAATTCATCGGCCGTATCGTTGGCGGCTGCGATGGAATGTCGCGCCCTTATTCTTGTGCGACCCAAGGCCAGTATAAGGCCGACGATTGCCAGCAATTTTATCGATAAATACTTAATCTATATTGGGTTTACCGAAAAAATCGCGCAGATCATTAACAGGAAATTAAATTGCCATAAATAAAGTGCTGAGTGTTGATTCGGTCATGGAGGATTTGAATCGTGCTCAGTCAGTTCAAAGCGTCCCTCAAACAACGCACACAGGCGCTGTTGCGTGACAATCGCGGCGCCGTCTTGATCTATACCGCCCTGGCCGCCCCGGTATTCATCGGTATGGTCGGCCTGTCCGTCGATGTCGCCGGCTGGCAAGCGCAAAAGCGACAGCTGCAGTCGATAGCCGATGCCGCGGCGATCGGCGGTGCCCTGGAACGCATTCGCAGCGGCACCTCGGCATCGGTCGAGCCGGCCGCGCTCATCGATGCGACAAACAATGGCTACTCTGCGTCGCTTGATGACATCGTCGTCAACCATCCACCGAAATCAGGTCCGCGCAAGGACGTTGGCGATTCGGTCGAAGTGATTGTGCGCCGCCCGACGCCGACTTTGTTCTCGCACCTGTTCATGCCCAATACGGCGTTCGTGTCGGCGCGCGCGGTTGCGGTTGGCGACCTCAACGACACGTGCATTTGGGCGCTCAATCAAACGGCGCAAAGTGCAGTCAAGGTTTCGGGCGCCGCCGTGGTCGATCTGGCGTGCGGCATCTTCGACAATTCCAACGATCCGGATGCGCTGACCCAAACCGGTTCCGGCTGCTTGTCGGCGTCCAACATCAAGACTGTTGGCGGCTTCGGCGCCGACTGCGTCTCGGTCGAGCCAGTGACCAACGCCAATCCGATTACCGACCCTCTGGAACATTTGCAGCAGCCGAGCAATCAGCCCAGTTGTACCAATAGTTCAAACATCACAGTGAACAGCGGCGAGAGCCTTACCCTGGATCCGTGTGTCTACACCGGCAAGATCAACGTTATTTCAGACGGCACGGTCCATTTTAATCCTGGTCTTTATGTCATGGACGGCGCCGGCATCTCGTTCGGCGCCCAATCGACGGTGACCGGTACCGGCGTCCATTTTTATCTGACCGAGAATAACGGCAACGCAGATTCCTTCGACATTTCTGCCGGCGCCGACGTCACCCTGGTTGCCGGCACGACCGACGATTACGGCATGGCCGGTATTCTGATCTATCACGATCGAAATGCGCCGACCAACGTCACCCACAACCTGACCGGTAGCGCGACGATGGACCTCGAAGGCATTCTTTACTTCCCGACCACGGACGTGAAGTACGCGGGCGGCACGTCGTTCGATACCAACGCCAGCATGATCATCGCCGATGAAGTGGAGATCACTGGTAACACCAACCTTGGCGATTTCGACGGCTCAGCGACCCAGGCCAATACATTGCTGATCGAAGCTTGGCTCGCCGAGTAATCGTGTGAAAACAGCCAAATAGAGATTATCCAATATGACTGGATTACTTCAAAAGCTACTCTGCCCCGTCGCCGCTCGGATATTCGCCCTGCGGCACGCCGCGAAAGGCACGGTGAGCGTCGAGTTGGCGTTCTTCATTCCCGTTGCCGCGGCAATGATCACCGGCGCGGTCGAATTTGGCCGTCTCGGCCTTGAGCAGGTGCGGATCGCCAGTGCGGCACGCGCCGGCGCTCAATACGGCATCTACGATCTGAGTTCCGCCGGCGACATAGCCGGCATCACCGAAGCCGCCCGCATCGACGCCGACGACGTCGATAATTCGCTCACCGTGACCGCCACGCAGGTTTGCCGCTGTCCTGATGGCACGGTGCAAGCGTGTACCCTTGCCTGCAGCGACGGCGAATATGCGCCGATGTATGTCGAGGTTCAGGTCACCGAAGCGGTCGATCTGTGGTTCAGTTTTCCAGGCGTTCCCTCCTCGATAACGCTGGCGGCGAACAGCAGCATGCGGGTGCGCTGACCATGGCGGCGTGGCGTAACATTCTGTCCGGCCGATGGCGGCGCTATCGTGACGATTGCCGTGGCGCTTTGGCGATCGAGTTCGGCTTTGCCCTGCCCGTTCTGATTTTGCTGACCATCGGGTTGTTCGACTTGAGCCTTCTGCTGTGGTCGTCCTCGACGATCGAAAACGCCGCT
Source organism: Alphaproteobacteria bacterium (assembly GCA_041633145.1). Classification (GTDB taxonomy): domain Bacteria; phylum Pseudomonadota; class Alphaproteobacteria; order UBA6615; family UBA6615; genus JBFKGW01. The sequence goes on along the minus strand of JBFKGW010000051.1, from coordinate 1,318 downwards.
GCCGAAGGCGCCCGCTATGCCGTGGTCAACGGCGCCGCGAGCCCGTCGCCGGCAAGCGCCGCCGATATCGAGAATTATATCCGCACGCAAGCCGTCGGCGTTCCCGCCACGGCGCTCAACGTCGACGTTACCTGGCAGCCGAACAATCAATCAGGCAGCCGGGTCACCGTGGCGTTGGCCTACAGCCATAATTTCCTGGTCGGCGGTCTCATCGGCCTAGAACCTGTGACCATCAACAAGACCTCGCGGATGATCGTTTTTTAAAGTTTTCCACCGCCGAGGCGCCTCCGCGCCGGCGCCGCGCCTTTATTCGACTCCCCACCTTCTTTAGTGTTCCGGTCCTTGCCTTCGACAGGGACCATTTACGCATGCCGACCGCAAACATCGACAGGCTGATCGACGTCATGGCGCGCCTGCGCCACCCCACTGAAGGGTGCCCGTGGGATGTCGAGCAAACCTTCGAGACCATCGCACCCTACACCATCGAAGAAGCCTACGAGGTCGCCGACGCGATCGACCGGCAGGACATGACGGCGCTGCGCGACGAACTGGGCGATTTATTGCTGCAGGTCGTGTTCCATGCGCGCATGGCCGAGGAGGAGAACGCGTTCGCCTTCGATGATGTCGCCGGCGCCATTACCGACAAATTGATCCGCCGCCATCCCCATGTGTTCGGTGGGGGCGAGGCCGACGCGGCGTCCGCGGTCAAGGAATCATGGGAGAGTTTGAAGGCCGCGGAACGCGCGGAAAAAGCAGCCAACGACGGTCGCGCTCACGGTGTCTTGGACGATGTCCCGGCCGCCTTCCCCGCATTGATGCGGGCGGAAAAGCTGCAGAAGCGTGCCGCGCGGGTCGGTTTCGACTGGCCGCAACTCGCCCCGGTGTTCGACAAGGTGATGGAAGAGCTCGATGAGCTGAAAGCCGAAATCGATGGTGGCGGCAATGCAGACCGGCTGAGCGAAGAAGCCGGCGACCTGTTGTTCGCCTGCGTGAACCTGCTGCGCCATTTAAAGGTCGATCCCGAATCCGCCCTGCGGTCGGCGAACGCCAAGTTCGAACAGCGCTTCCGCGCTATTGAGGCCGCGCTCGCCGCCGACGGCCGGCTCCCAGACGATGCCGACTTGGACGAACTGGAAGCGCTGTGGCAACGCGCCAAGACGTCGGTTTAGCCGTCGATAGCCGTTCAGCGGTTACCGAATAACGAGCGCTGTTGCGCGGCCGGATCAGCTCGCCAAGCGATTGTAGGCGGCGGCGACCAGCCACACGGTGATGCCGGGGATGAGGCTCCATAGCACCAGCCCGCCGATTACGCCGGCGC
>JBFKGW010000050.1:0-9886 GCA_041633145.1 Alphaproteobacteria bacterium | reverse complement strand
GTGGGGACCTAGGCGATGGCGACCAAACTGCGCAGCGAATTGCGCGCCTCGTGCATTTTCGGCGTCGCGGTGATCGGCATATTCCTCGGCGGCGGCGCCGTGTGGGCGATCCGCGCGCCGCTGTCGGGCGCCGTCATCGCCAATGGCGTCATCGGCTTCGAGAGCAAGCGCCAAACCGTGCAGCACCTCGAAGGCGGCATCATCAAGGAGATCCGGGTCAAGGAAGGCGACATTGTCACCGCCGGTTCGACCCTGCTGGTGCTCGACGACACGACTGCGCGGGCGCGCACCGAAGAGCTGCGCAACCGCATCCGCACCCTGGGGGCGGAAGAAGCGCGGCTGCTCGCCGAGCGTGCGCGCGCCGAAAAAATCGACTTCGGCCATCCCCTGTTGCAGCCCGCCGACGATCCGGAAGTGGCGCAGGTGATTGCACAACAGACCAGCCTGTTCGATGCCCGCATAACCAATTTCAACACCCGGCGAAAAATTCTCAACAAACGCATCCGCCAGCTGGAAAAACAGATTGAAGGTCTGGAAATCCAGCTGAAAGGCGTGCGCACGCAACTGAAGCTGGTGCGCGAGGAAGCCGAAACGGTCTCTGACCTCGTCGACAAGGGCTACGAGCGCAAGCCCCGGCTGTTGTCGCTGTTGCGCGCCGAGGCTGATGTCAGCGCCACCGAGGGCGAGCTGATCACCTCGATCGCGCGCGGCGAGGAGGCGATCAGCGAAACCGAGATTCGCATCACCAATCTCGAAACCGAGCTCCTGGAAGATGTCGACGCCCGGCTCTCCCAAGTAACTGCCGAGCGGGTGAGCGCGGAAAAGATCTATCGTGAAACCACTGACCGGCTGTTGCGCACGGAAGTGGTGTCGCCGATCGACGGCGTGGTCCTCGATGTACGCTTCAAGACGGTCGGCGGCGTGATCCGGGCGAGCGAGCCGATCCTCGATATCGTGCCCGCCGGCGACGACGAGCTCATCATCAACGCCCGCATCCGGCCGACCGATATCGACGAAGTGACGATGGGATCGCACGCGACCGTGATGTTCTCGGCGTTCCAGCGCCGCTATCTCAAGCGCATCAACGGCGAAGTGGTGCAGGTCTCCGCCGATGCCTTCAGCGACGAGACCACTCGTGAACGATTCTATCTGGTCGACGTCAAGATCGACCGGGCCCACCTCGACGAGGTTGCCCCCGAATTGGCGCTGACCGCCGGCATGCCGGCCGATGTCTTCATCACCACCAAGCAGCGCACCGTGGCGGAATATTTGATCCAGCCGGTCATGCGCAGTTTCGAGCGCGCCTTCCGCGAGGGCTAGCAGGCGCCAGCACGCTATCCAGTCACAGGTATGGTTGTTGTCGGCCTAGACTTACCGCTTAGGCTTGCCGCACAGTGCGCGGTGGATTCCGTGCGCATTGCTGACAAGGGGGAAGAACCATGGCCGGTCTAAACCGTGAATTCGGCCTTGCCGTAATCGGTTGCGGCGCCATCGGCCGCATCCGTGCTGAGCTGGCGCGCGATTATCCCGGGATCGGCTGGCTCGGCCTGTGCGATCTTAACGCAGAGGTCGGCCACCAGTTGCAGAAGGATACCAGCGCGGACTTCTTCACCACCGATTTTGCCGAGTTGATTGCCCGCCCCGAGGTCGACGCGACGATCATCGCCACCACGGAAAACGATCACACACGCCCGATCTTGGCGGCGGTCGAGCAGGGGCATGCGTTGTTCATCGAAAAGCCGCTAGCAACCAACGCGCGCGAATCCGAGCAGGTGCTGGCGGCCATCGAGCGGGCACGCATCGATGCGGTAATCGGCTACACTCAGCGCTTTCGTCGGCGCTTCCTGGCGGTCAAGGAGCGCGTCGTCCAGGGCGAGATCGGCGACGTCACCGGCGTCGTCACCCGCGCCTTCATGAACGGTGCGGCGCCCATCGTCACCTTGTCGCGCGCACAAAACCACCGGGCCAGCCTGACGCCGATGGTGGTGTCGGGCACCCATTCGCTCGATCTCAGCATGTGGCTGATGGCGGGTAAAAATCCGGTCTCGGTCTACGCGCGCTCGAACGACCGGGTGATGTCGCAATACGGCACCAAGGATTCGACCTTCGGTTTGTGGACGATGGACGACGGTGCCATGTTCTCGATGAATATCAGCTGGGCGCTGCCGCTGGTGTGGCCAGGTGCGGTGTACGGGCTGGAAATCGGCGTCGTCGGCACCGAAGGCGCGATCGATATCGAAGACACCCACCGCGACGTCGTGCTCGCCAGCAACCGCTCGCAAAAAACGCCCTATCCCTTGCCGGAGGGGGTCGACGATACCCGCCACGTGGAGTTTCTCACCAGCTTTCCGCCGGGCGATATCCAGGACGGCCAGCTGTGGGGACCGATGCGCGAGGAGACCAATTCCTGGTATCAGCGGGTCTACACCGGCCTCAAGACGCCGCACGCGACGCCGCAGGACGGCCACCGCAACCTGGTGATGACCATGGCGATGGACCTGTCGGCCAAGCTTGGTCGCGAAGTCGCCTTGCCGGTCGATCTGGACGAGCTTGGCGAGCCCGAGGATTGACTCTATTCCGGCGGCGTCAGATCGCTGCGCTCGAGCGCTGGCGGGCTGTCCAGGGTCAGCAGAAACTTCTCCAGCTCGGCGAGTTTATCGGCGCCAAGGCCGAGCGGCGTTAGTTCCGATGTGCCGACGGCCGCCTTCGGCGCCCGGTTGTAGTGATCGAGCACCGGTTCGAGGGTCGCGTACTGGCCGGCGTGCATATAGGGCGCGGTCTTGGAGATGTTGCGCAGGCTCGGCGTCTTCATCGCGCCGACCAGCTCCGCCCCGCTCGTCTTGGCGAACCTGAGTTCGCCGCAGTCAGACGCCGCGGCGTCGCTGAAAGTGCCCAGGCAATTGAAAGGGTCTTGTATGACTTCCGCAACGCCTACGCTGCGGCCGCGGTCCGGCTCGGTCCCCGGCCACGGCGGCACGCCCGTGTTGTGAAAGGTGAAGTTGGACAGTAAAGGGCCGTTGTGACAGCGCGTGCATTGGCCGCGGCCGATGAATAACCGCAACCCGGCCGCTTCGTCCTCAGTGAAAATTTCCCGCGCGCCCGCGCCGTCGCCGCGCAGCACTGCCGCGACATAGTCATCGAAGCGCGACGGCCCCGGAATGAGTTGCCGCTCGTAGGCGGCGACAGCCTTGCCCAGGTTGGCGAATATGGTCGAAACCGCCTGGCGGTCGGCTACCGCCATGCCGTCCCAGGCGGCACGGGCCGTGGCGTTTTCGACCGGACCGGCGACCTCTGGGAAACGGGCGTCATCGCTGAGGTCGGGCAGCGGGCCGAAGAGGCGTTCGTACCGCGCTTTCAGATCCGGGTCGGCGGCGATAAGGCGGGCGAATTGGTTGCGCGTGCCGCCATGTTCGGCGACGCTTTCGGTCGGCGCCAGAGCTTGCGACCACAGACTGTCCTTGCGGCCGTCCCAAAACTGCCACGGGCTATAAGCCGATCCGAGGATGGTCATGGTGTTGCGCTTGGCGGTGCCGACGCCGCGGCCGAGCTTGCGGCCGTCGGTGAAGGCGAGGTCGGTCAGGTGACAGGTGGCGCAGGAGACCTGGTTGTCAGAGCTGAGGCGCGTGTCGAAAAACAGGCGCTGGCCCAGGCGCGCGGCGCGTCGATCATCGGCGACCCGGTTGGACGGGGCGGCGGGCAGGGGCGGTAGGCTGGCAATCGACAGGGAGCGCAGAATTTCTTTCTCGCTGTTCGACCAGACAATCGGACCAGACTCATCGGATTGCGCGTGCGCCGCTGCGGGCGGCAGGGTAAGCATGGAGCCGACGACCAGTAGAATGGCGGATAGTTGGCCCAGCGAGACCCTCATGAGACACTCCGTTGGCCAGGCTGACTATTTGGTGACGATGTTGAAAGTCGCCGTGTCTGCATGGTGTCCTTTTATGGCGAAGGTCATTTGCCACCAGCCGGCCATATTGAAGCGCACACCTTCGATCCGATATTTGCCGTTGCCAAGGTATTCGGTGACGCGCGGCGCCGTGGGCAGGCCATGACCGTGCGCCGGCATGCCGCCGTCGATCGTTACCTCTGCATCTTGTACCGGCTTACCGTCCGGGGTCACGATTTCCAACACCCAGCTATGCAGCGCATTGATAGCGATCGGTGGCGTTTCCGGTGAAATCGATACGCGGTAGCGTTCGCGCTCGGACAGTTTCGTCGTCGCCGTATCCAAATCGGCTGGCACTTCGACGTCGCCCATCTTACCATCGCCATGAGCGTGGCCGGCCGCTTTATTCATGTGGCTGCCCGCGCTGGTACCGTGTTCACCCTGTTTCGCAGCATGTCCGTGCGACTGCGCGACCGCGCTTCCGGGCAGAGCGATGCTCAGAGCGGCGGCATACAAGAGAATTGCGGCAAGTTTCATCATGTCCTCGTTCGCGAAACCGGGCCAAAAGCTACCCGCCTGAAGTAACATAGCTTTGCTATCGCGCAATTATTGAACGCGGTCGTACACACCGCCAGGATTCAATTCGTCGCAGTCTCGATGCCGTAGAAATGTGGCGCAGAATTGACAAATTCCGCGCCAGCGAACGCATGGGTGGACCGGGCAAAAGTTTTTTTAAGGCAAGTTGGTTAACGCTGTCGCGGCGAACTCGGTTAGAGAACTCAAAAATATAGTTAATAAAATCAAATCAAGCCGAATGTAGTTTAAAATACAACTGATAATAGTTGGATTATCACCGATATAATGACAAATAACGCGCTCAAAGTTTCACGGTAATTGGAGCAAAACATGAGCGCGATTTCATGGACTGCCGAAGCGCCCGCTGCCTCGTTGTTCTCTGCCACGTCGCTGAGAATCTTGGCGATGCGGCTCGGCTTCGGTCTCGGACTGGTCGTGGCCACCAGCGCGGCCTATTCGGGCATTTTGCTGACCGTTTTGCTGGGGTCTTCGATTATCGAACTCTGACCGGCCGCGCAGCACCGGATTAGTCTAAGCACCTATTCTCCTGAGCCCCTCTCTCCTTACGAACGAACCACGACATCCTATGGCCCGGCAAACGCCGGGCCTTTTTTTTATGAGCGTGTTCGAGCCCTACGGCGGCGTCGATCGGCGAGAATTTTGCTGACCTCCTCCAGAAAACGCCGCCAGGCCGGTTCGTGTCCCACGATCGGGTGATGGCGCGCGCGATCTGCAAGCGGCTCGCCGCTGCCAAATTATGGTTAACCTCGCGTGTACGGGTACCTGGACCGTTAACAATTTAGAAAGGCTAACCTTTTAGTCTTTCGACATGTCTCGGCTCCTATCCGCGCTGGCCGTTCTGGCGTCGCTACTGGTGGTGCCAGCACATGCACAAGATTTCAATCGGGGCTATTTCGCCTACACCGAAGGCGACTACGAGACGGCGCTCAAGGAATGGCGGCCACTGGCCGAGCGCGGTTTCACCCTGGCGCAGTACAACCTCGGCCGCATGTACTATAATGGTGACGGCGTCGCTCAGAATTATAAAGAGGCGAAAAAATGGTTTGACCGCGCTGCCGCGCAAGAATATGCGCCGGCGCAAACCAGCGTGGGAATTCTCTACGACGAAGGTCAGGGCGTTCGCCGCGATTACAAAGAAGCGATGAAGTGGTACCGGTTTGGCGCTGAGCAGGGGCATGTTCCGGCCCAAGTTCGCCTTGGATTGCTGTACGCTGATGGGAAAGGGACGCCGAGGAATATTGCCGAAGCGGTGAAGTGGTTTGACATCGCAGCCGTGCTTGGCGACCCGGCCGCGGCGAAATATCGCGACGCACTGATCGGCCTGATGCCACCCGAGGAAGCCGCCCAAGCGCAAAGCCAGGCGCGCCTTTGGCTGATTCAGTTCCGGCGCTAGTTAGGCTCGATGGCGAATTGTGATACCATTCGTACGCGCGGTGCTGACGAAACAAACGTGAGGCTCGAACACCAGTAATCCACTTAGCCGATTTAAAAATGGGGGGATGTCCTATCGTCCGGCGAGACGGCGAAAATGAGGGATGGTGCTATGAACACGCGTCTCGGGAACATCCTATATTGGGCTGGCCTTGCCGGCGCTGCAGTAAGCATTCTTTTCACAATCGACGTGATTTGGGTGCACCAATCGGGCAGATCGTTGCTGCCGATATCGGGCCGTTTCGTGTCGCGCGCGGATATGCTGGCTGATATCAGCATCGGTATCGTGGTAACGCTGGCGTTTTGGGGCGGCGGCGCGGCAGCGCGGTATCTGGTGAATAAAGCCGCCGAAAAGCGGCCTCCGTCTAAATAGGCCGGCGTTCGCAGGACCGTCGTTTATCAACGCCTGCAAGCCTTCGCGGGCGGCCTTCGATCATTGCCGACGCATCCAGGAAACCAATTCTAAGAGGCGCGTGCGCATCTCTTCGGCCGGCCGTTGGGCGCTGCCGCCATGGCCGGCCAGCACCCACTCGAAGCGATGGCTGGCCAGCCGTTCGAGGGACTCGGTTTGCGCGGTCCAGGAATACCAGCAGGTACCGGGTGAGGCGCGCAGGGTCCCGCTCTCGTGGTTCCAGTCCAGCGAATCACCGGTAAACAGGTAGCTCTCGTCGAGCAAATAGACGACGCTGCCGATGGTGTGGCCCGGCGTCGGGATCACTGTTAGTCCCGGGCTTAGCTGCTGCGCTGTGTCACCGCGAATGAGATCGGTGGCGAACGGCGCTGCGCGGGCGTCATCTTCATGGATATACACTCGCGCGCCAAAATGGTCCGCATAGCGCTCGGCGTCGGCGACATCGTCGCGGTGGGTGAGCAGAATGCGCGCGAGCCCGCCCGACGCGGCAATATGGTTGACCACGTGCGAGCTCCAGCGCGGCGCGTCGATCATCAGATTGCCGTCGGCGCGCGCCGCGAACCAACTGTTGGCGCCATAAGAACTGCGCGCGTTGAAGCCGAGCTGAAAGAGTCCCGGCGCCCATTGGCGCGGAAAGAGCGGCGGCACCTCGCGCTTCGATTCGTTGCGCACCGAGGCCGTCGGGCATACCTGCATGGCGCGAAAGGCTGCTTCGTCCTCGTCGGGCGTTGCCGGCTGGCGGGCGAAGATACACAAGCCACCCTTGCGGACGATCACTCCCGGCGCCTCGTTGGGCGCGGCGCCGCAGTCGATGCACGCGGTGTCGATAAACCAGTCGCCTGGCGCCGAGTCGGGATTGCGAATGCGCTTGGCCATGTTTGCTACTCCGTCTTCGGAGGCGATGGACCGCAGCAAACTCTAGCCGGCGCGCCATCGCGGCGCAAACCGCTCCGCTATCGGCCTAGGTGATGTCCGGCAGTACCGCGACGATCTCGGCCTGCCATTCCGCCCGGCCATCGCCGGCACGGCGGCGGAGGGTCATGGAAACACGGTCTTGCTCGGGCCGGCTCATCCGGTTGAACAGGAAATCGCGCGCATTTTGCGGGTGGTCGGCGAGGTAGAACTGGGTCGTCAACACCGGCCGCCGACCGACGATAACCTTGGCGTGGATGTGCGGTGTGCGGCCGGGGTAGGGCACCGGCACGATGGTGCGAAAATAAAAGCTGCCGTCGCGCGCCGTTGTGGCCCGCCCGAATCCTTGAAAGGCGTTATCGCGTAAGCCGGGCCGCGGATCGCCGGGATGGCGATAGACGCCGTTGGCGTCGCATTGCCAGATTTCGACCACCGCATCGGCAATCGGGTTGGTGTCGGTGTCAGTGACCTTGCCGCGCAGCTGCAGGATTTCGCCGCCGGCCTCGCGCACCAGGCTGTCGATGCGCACGAGATCGTTATCGTGATCGTCGGGGAGGCGGGGTGGATAGAACGGGCCTTCGCTGGCGCGCGGCGTCGGCTCGCTGGCCGCCCAGGCCTGGCGCGCCGCCAGCAGCGCCGGCGCTGCCAGGATCAAGCCGCGTCGGGTGAGGGGCATCTCGTTGAATCTCCGTATTTGTCAGGTCCGCGTGTCCTCACAAAACATAGAGGCAAGTGAAGCCGCAAGACCGGATTTGATCGATCAAATTTGGGTGAAAGTCTTAACCAAGTTTGGGATCGGCACAGTTACCCGTCGACCACCGCCGTCACGTCGATCTCGACCAGCGCGCCGTTAACCAGCAGAGCGTCGATGCCGATGCAGGTGCTGGCCGCAGAGCCGCCGTCGCCGTAGAAGGCGTTCATCGCACCGGCGATGATCGGGCGGTGATCCAGCTCTAGCCCGACGATAAAGATGCGCTGGCGCACGACGTTGGCCGGCGACGCGCCGACCTCGGCGAGCGCCTGCTTGATGCCGTCGAAAATAAAGCTCATCTGCCCGCCCAAGTCGCCCGGCGCGACGAGCTTGCCGTCGGCGTCCGACGCCACCAGACCGGAGACATGAACTGTCTTGCCGCCCTCGCTGGTCACCAGGTTGGTGAAGTGGGGCTTGTTGTGCAGATGAGCGGGACGAAAGCGCTCGATTGTTGCTGGGTTCCCGGACATGAGCATCCCTTTGGTTCGCAGAGTTGTGAAAGCTTACGTAGATCTTGACCGTCGAGGCCACCCTCCGGTTTGCGAGTATAAGCCGCAAAATCAGATTTCGCCGAGCGCTGGAGACCGCCGGCGCAGCGTGCCATAACGGTGCGGACCGTATCTGGCGCGCTTGGCAGAAGCGTTGACGGACTAATCTGACAGGTTTCTTAGAGATCGGGCGAACACGATGGCAGAATTTGAACTCTATAACGCGCCGCAGTCGATCTGCAGCCACAAGGTGCGCTTCGCGCTGCACGCCAAAGGCCAGGACTTCACCGAGTACAAACTCGATTTGTTTGCCGGCGATCAGCTGAAACCGGAATACCTCGCGCTCAATCCCAACGGTCTGGTGCCGACCTTGGTTCACCACGGCGAGAGCATCATCGATTCCCTAGTGATCGTTCAGTATCTCGACGAATTGTTTCCTGAACCCAACCCGCTGGTGCCAGAGGATCCGCTGATGCGGGCGCGCATGCGCTCGCTGATGGCCTATATCGACGAGGTGCCGACGCCGGCGGTGCGCGTGCCGTCGTACAACATGGCGTTCCTGGTCCATTTCCAGAACATGCCGGAGGACGAGTTCCTCGCGATGGCGAACTCGAAACCGTTGCGCAAGGAATTCCTGCTGAACTTCGGCCGGGTGGGCTTCCCGGAAAAGGCCTATAACGAGGCGATCGACCGGCTCGCCCGCTCGCTGGTGCGCATGCAGGCGGAGATCGAAAAAAGCGGCGGCCCGTGGTTTCTCGGCGAACGGTTCACCATCGCCGATATCGCCATGATGCCGGTGATCGTGCGTCTCGACGATCTCAACCTCGACCATATGTGGGACGACAAGCCGGTCATCGCTCGCTGGCTGGAGGCAATCCAGGCCCATCCTGCTTATCAGCCGACCTTCTATCATGGCTCGCTGCTGACCGAGCAATATCCCCATCTACGCGAGCCGGCTGCCGCCGACGCCTGAACGACCGTACGACCGGCGCCTTGGCGCCAAGCAGCCGCCAATCAGCCGCCAATCAGCGTGCCCTTCAGGGCCGCGCTTCGTGCATTTCACCGGTTGTGGAAACTGGTAAATGTTCGTTGAGATAAGTAACAGAAAATCTAAGACAAATGAGGAATAGTATAGTAATTAAGGTTAATTGGGAAAATTAACCATAATTAAAAATCAAATTATATCAAATGTTATTTGAAATATTTAAAAAATAATGGAACAATTTGCGCTCAATATTCGATTTCAGCGAGGTCGACATGAGCGCGATCGGTTTTAACAGCGAAAAGATTGAATCCACCAAGCGTTATTCTTTGACGCAGCGGCTTGCCTACGGGCCGGCGTTGATCGTCGCGCTCGGTGTCGGATCGTCCGGCGTCCTTATCGCCGCCTTGCTGTTGTCGTCGATTTT
>JBFKGW010000049.1:0-9983 GCA_041633145.1 Alphaproteobacteria bacterium | reverse complement strand
TGACTTGGTGTGCATCGAGTCCGGCTCGGTCAACAGCGCGGCGCCGAACGATTGAACCGAGACCTTGTGGGCCACTAGTTCTGCGACGATCTGCTGTTCAAGTTTAAACGCCCACGGCTCGACGGCGCGGTTCCAGTAAACCGTATCGGCGCCGGTGTCGGCGACCAGTTGGGTCAGCACGGCATTGGCGGGTCCGCGCAGCAGCAGCAGTGGGTTGCCGGCCGCGTTTAGATCAGCCTGCAGCGATACAAGACTGTGATGCAGCCACCAGCGCGCGGCGCCGCCGGGGCGCCACGGGCCGGGGCTGTCGTCGTCGAGGATGAAGACCGGCAGCACGGCCCGACCGCTGGACGCCGCGGCATGCAGCGCGGGATTATCCGACAGGCGCAGATCCTGGCGGAACCAGACAATGACTGGGCGCTCATCGCTCATGCGGACCGCCGGCTGCCGACTACAGCGCGTGATATACTTGTGCAGTGAACCAAAACGCAGTTTCTCCCGTAGTTAGAAGATTGCCGGTAGAAACGATAGAAGGTGCAAGATGCTTAAGACTTATGCGGCGGCGTCGTTGGTGGCGTTCTTCTTTTTTCTCGTGGTCGATATCATTTGGCTGAGCTATGCAACCCGGCTGATTTACCGACCTCAGATCGGCCCGTTGCTGCTGGAAAAACCCGCCGTTCCTGCCGCGGTAGCATTCTACCTTGTATTCGGTGTCGGCCTCGCCGTCCTCGTCGTCCGGCCGGCCTTGGATGCCGCTTCAATTTTTGCCGCGCTCTGGATGGGCGCTTTATTTGGCCTTGTAGCCTATGGCACCTACGACCTCACCAATGCAGCGACGCTTAAAGGCTGGTCACTCACCGTGACCATCGTCGATATGCTCTGGGGCGCGTTTTTAGCGGGGCTGTCGGCCGGCATTGGCGTCTGGATTGCCCTCCGATTTACTTAACTCAGGTACGTTTCACGCGGCTTTGCCGATCACGCTCATGAACTCCTGGCGCGTCGCCTGATTGTCGCGGAACGCGCCTAGCATCCGGCTCGTCACCATATCGACGCCGGGTTTGTTAACTCCGCGTGTCGTCATGCATTGGTGGGCCGCTTCGAGGACGACAGCGACACCGCGGGGCTGTAATACCTCATCGATGGTGTTGGCGATTTGCGCCGTCATTTTTTCCTGGATCTGCAAGCGCCGCGCATAGACTTCGACAATGCGCGCCAGTTTGCTGATGCCGACAACACGGTGATTGGGTAAATAGCCGATGTGGGCACGGCCGATGATCGGCGCCATGTGATGTTCGCAGTGGCTGACGAAGGGGATATCGCGCAGTGCGACGATTTCATCGTAGCCGTCGATTTCGCTAAAGGTCCGCTCGAGGATCGCAGCCGGGTCTTCTGAATAGCCGCCAAAGAACTCGTCATACGAACGCACGACGCGGTCGGGTGTGTCCAGCAGGCCCTCGCGCGACGGATCGTCGCCGGCATAGGCCAACAACGTCCGTATCGCCATTTCCGCATCCTCACGGGTGGGTCGCACAGAGTCGCCGGACGATGCTGGCAAGGGTGATGGTTCGGCAATCTTCAGCTGCGGTGCGTTCATGTTGCTGTCCTGGAATTTGAGGCGGAGAGAAAAAACCGGACCGGGTTGTGGGGGTACGGGAAATACCAACCCGGTCCGGGTCTGCAACGTGGTCCCCGTGGGAACCAGCACGCGAACGCTTAGTTCGGTAGGATGACGGTATCGATGACGTGGATAACGCCGTTATCGGTTTCGATGTCGGCCGCGGTCACGGTGGCGTTGTCGACCTTGACGCCGGCGGTCGCATTAATGTCGACGGTGCTGCCTTGCACCGTTGCGGGGCTGAGCTGTTTTCCAGCCAGATCGGAGGACATGACCTTACCGGGGACGACGTGGTAAGTCAGAATGCCAACGAGCTTGTCCTTGTTTTCGGGCTTCAGCAGCATTTCGAGTGTGCCGTCGGGAAGTTTCGCGAAGGCTTCGTTGGTCGGCGCGAACACGGTAAAGGGACCGTCGCCTTTAAGGGTGTCGACCAGATCGGCTGCCTTCAATGCGGCAACGAGGGTCGAGAACTGATCGTTAGCAACGGCGGTGTCGACGATGTCCTTGGCCAAAGCGGCAGTGGACGACAGGGCGAGGCCGGCGCCGACGGTAATAACGGAGAGGGTGCGAGTAATCGATTTCATGATGTCCTCCTGGGAGCCTAGGGTTGTTATGAATTCGTATACGCACGCCGCCGAATGCCAGATCACCGGTGGCAAAAAAGATTCTCCCGATGGCCGTGCGCAATCGATTTGCCGCGATGCGCCAGTTGATCCGCAAGCGTCGCGACGACGTATCTAGCGTCGGAAGATCTTGATCATGAGCGAACTGCAAACCAGCAAGATTGTTGCCGCCCGCATTGCCTGGGTCACCGGTGCCAGCAAAGGTATTGGCCGGGCCGTCGCGCTCGAGCTGGCCGCCGAGGGCTGGCTGGTCGCCGCCAGTGCGCGCGATGGCGCGGCGCTGGAGACGCTGGACGCGCAAGCGCGCGATCTGCCCGGTGCCATTCACGCCTACCCACTTGACGTCACCTGCGAGATGGCGGTGCGCGATACGGTCGCGCGAATTGAGCAGGATCACGGTGCCATCGATTTGGCGATCCTCAACGCCGGCACCCACGAGCCGATCGACGGTAGCGCCTTCGCCGTTGCACCCCTGCGACGCCTGGTCGATATCAATTTGATGGGCACGGCGCATTGTCTGGCGCCGATCATCGAACGCTTTGTCGGCCGTCGAAAGGGGCGTGTCGGCGTGGTCGCTTCAATGGCTGGCTATCGTGGCTTGCCGACCGCCAGCGCCTATGGCGCGACCAAGGCGGCGTTGATCAACATGTGCGAGGCATTGCGCGTCGAGCTCGAGCGCGAAGGCGTCGTTTTGTCGGTCATCACGCCGGGTTTCGTGCGCACGCCCCTGACCGACCAAAATCCGTTTCCCATGCCGTTTTTGATGGAACCGCAGGCTGCGGCACGGCGTATTGTGCGCGGGTTGGAAGGACGGCGCTTCGAAATCACCTTCCCCTGGCGTTTTGCCGCCATCATGAAGCTGCTACGCCTGCTGCCCTATCCGCTGTTTTTCGCCGCCACCCGGCGCCTTGTGCCGAAAGACAGCGATAACTAGGCGGCGGCGATCCGGTAGTGGGCGACCGAGATCGTACCAGCGTCGAACCCTGCCTCGCAGTAACAAAGATAGTAGCGCCACAATCGCCTAAACGATTCGTCAAAGCCTTGGGTTGCGAGGTTCGGCCACGCCGCCTCGAAGCGGTTGCGCCAATGGCGCAGGGTCTGGGCGTAGCATGGGCCAAAGGCGAAGGAATGACTCACCGCGATTCCCGCCGCAGCAGCTGCGCTAGCGAACGCTTGCGGCGACGGTAGCATGCCGCCGGGAAACACCCGCAGCTGGATGAAATCGGGCTGTTGGCGGTAGCGCGCGAAACGCGCATCGTCGATGGTGATCACCTGCACGCCGGCGCTGCCGCCCGGCCGCAGGCGGTTGCGCACAGTGGCGAAATAGGCCGGCCAAAAAGCCTCGCCCACCGCTTCGAACATCTCGATCGAGACCACCCGGTCGAAGGTGCCGTCGACATCGCGATAGTCCTGTAACCGGATCTCGATTTTCTCGGATAGTCCCTCTGCCGCGACGGCGCGCCGCGCCCATTCGGCCTGAGCCTGCGACACGGTCAGCGCGGTGACGCGGCAGCCAAAGTGGCGCGCCGCATAGATGGCGAAACCACCCCATCCGCAGCCAATCTCGAGCACGCTGTCGCCGTACTGCAAGCCGGCAACTTTGGCGATGCGGGCGTATTTTGCCTGCTGTGCCTCGTCGAGCGGGGTTTGCTGATCGGCGAACAGACCCGACGAGTAGGTCATCGTCCCGTCGAGCCAGGCGGCATAGAAGTCGTTGCCGAGATCGTAGTGGGCAGCGATGTTGCGCCGGCTGCCGGCGATCGTGTTAGCCTGCAGGCGGTGACGCAGGCGGCCCAGCGCGGCAAACGGCAGGCATTGCGTCAATCTATTCGCCAGTGCGCGCTCGTTTTCGATGCCAAGCGCGATAACGGCGGTCAGGTCGGGGCTGTCCCAATCGCCATCGATATAGGAGTCGGCAAATCCGAGCGCGCCGCCGAGCGCCACGCGCTGGATGAAGCGGGGATTGTTGACTTGAATCTGGGCAGTAGCGCCTGAATGGTTTCCCGTTTGGCGCCACGCCGTGCCGTCGGGCCAAAGCACATCAAGCGTGCCCCTATCGAGGCTTTGGGTCCAGCGGTTGAGGACCTGCCTGGCCAAGCGTCCGCCAACGCCCAGCGTGCCGGTCCGTACCGGCAGGTCAGGCTGCAGGACGGTTTGCGTTAAGTCGGCCATTCGAGGCTCCAGGGACAGGGGTGACGATAGAGACGGCGTGTGCAGGCGCCGGTGGGTGACGGAACATCGGGGTGCGTTTGCGCCACAGTTTGAACGCTTCCCAATGAATGCCGGCGATGACCTTGACCGTCATTAGCGGATAGCGAAACAACGCCGATGCGAGGAAACGATCGGTCAGGTCCCGTCGCGCGCCGCTAAACGTGGCGGCCAGCAAGGCGCCGTCGGCATCGGCTTCGGCGATGGTCACGCCGACCCGTTCGCCCGGTGGAACGATTGCCATGTCGTAGGTGCAATCCATCGGTATGAACGGCGACACGTAGAACACCTTGTCGAAGCTGTGGCGCTGCACGCCGTCGTCGCTGTCGACCGGTATCACATAGGTATGGGACTCGCCGAAGGTGTTGTGAACTTCGTAGAGGATAGCGCGCAGGCGGTCGGTTGCGTCGTAACAGAAATAAACGCTGAGCGGATTAAACACGTAACCGAGCATGCGCGGTAAGCATAGTAACTGCACACGCCCGCCGGTCGTGTCGATACCGGCATCGCGCAATTGGACATCGACCCAGGCGCGTATCGGCGTGCCGTCGCGCGGCCCATGGTCGGCATCGTGGAAGGCGAACGGCGCCGCGCGATTATACCCGAACAAGGCCAACCGCGCGTCGAGGACCGGCAGTTCGTCGAGGTCGAGCAGCATGAAGAACACGCCGTACTTCAAGCGATGGCGCTTCGGCCGGTGGCGGACGTGGGTGACCAACCCGCTGTAGATATGCGACGGCGTCATCAGGCTGCCTCGCGTAATTCGAGAGATGCCGCACTGTCGCGGTGCGGTTGTTTGGTTAGCCACAAGCGGTTGGATTCGCCTTCGACCGACCAGGGCCGGCGAACGCCTCCCAGCGTTTCGGCGACGGCGAGGCCCGATTGCAGTGCATCCTCGTGGAAGCCATAGCCGAAATAACTGCCGCAGAACCAGGTATTTCGCTGTCCCTGCAACTGCCAGAGATCACGCTGCGCCGCCAGCGCGCGGGCATCGTACAGCGGATGGTCGTAGCTGAAGGTGGCCAGTGTTTGGTCGGCGTCCGGCGGCGTCTGCGGATTTAACGTGACAATGAGCGGCCGCGGCGTCTTTAAGCCCTGCAGACGGTTGAGCCAGTAGCTCACCTGCGGCAGTCCGGCGCTGGCATCGACACCGGTCATGTAATTCCAGCTCGCCCATACGCGGCGCCGTTTGGGCATCAGTCGCGGATCGGTATGCAAATAGGTGTCATTCTTTGTGTATCGGATGGCGCCGAGCAGCGCCCGCTCCTCATCGCTGGCGTCGCCGAGCATCGCCAGCGCCTCGTCGGCATGCGTGCCCAGCACGACGTCGTCGAAAGTCTGCCGCTGTCCGCTCGCGTCGGTAATATCGACACCGCCATCGTGCCGGACGATCCGGCGGATATCGGCGTTGTACTGGATACTGCTGGCGAATGGCGCAGTCAGGCGCTCGACGTAAACACGGCTGCCGCCGGTCACGGTGCGCCAGCGCGGCCGCTCGTTCAGCTTGAGCAGCCCGTGGCTTTCGAAGAAGCGGACGAAGGATTCTGCTGGGTAGCGCCGCATGTCGTCGGCCGCCGCCGACCAGATCGCCGCGCCCATGGGAAACAGATGATCGTCGGCGAAGCGCCGATCGTAGCCGCCTGCCGAAAGGTAATCGCCGAGGGTCAGTCCGGCCAGACGCCCGGCGCGCAAATCTGCTGGCGCGGCGCGGTAGAATCGCCGAATATTGACTAGCATACGCCAGAAAGCCGGGCGCGCCAGGTTGCGCCTCTGGCCGAACAGCCCATTCGGCAGGTCGCTGGAGTATTCCAACTCACCGCCGCGCGCTGACGCCGCGAACGACATGTCGCTAGCATGCGTCGGCACCTCCAGATGATCGAACAGCGCCACCAGATTGGGGTAGTTGACCTCGTTATAGACAATAAAGCCGGTGTCGACCGGGTACTGCGTCCCGTCCATCGTCACGGTGACGGTATTGGCATGCCCGCCCGTGCGTGCCGCGCGTTCGAAAACGGTCACACGGTGGCGTTGCTGCAGTAGCCAGGCGGCCGATAATCCGGCGATGCCGGCGCCGATAACGGCAATGTTGCGGAGTTTTTGTGACAAGTAGTCAATCTTCGTTAACGTAACTAAGGGATTGAATGAACACATGTACGCCCCGGTTTGGGATTCGGATCACCGGTAGTAGGGAAATCCCCGAAAATAAAATTTTCTGAGGTGATCTACAGTTTGCTTTGTTGCGTACCAGATCGTGAGGTGCGATGCATGAACTTAGCCGACCCATCGATCAACCCAACGTTTCAAGGCCTGCTAGCGTTTACAGCCTTGGGCGTCTGGCCGGAGCGGACCGTGCAAGACACAGAGCCTAGCGACGGCATGCCCGCTTCACCGAACTGGGCACAAGCCCTTCGGCAAATTTCGGAGTCGGGCGACCGTCAGGCCTTTGAGCAGTTGTTCGCGCATTTCGCCCCGCGTGTGAAGGCGTACATGATGCGCTTGGGCAGCAATAGCGCAAGTGCGGAGGAGTTAACCCAAGAGGCCTTGGCAGCCGTGTGGCGCAAGGCCGGTCAATACGATCCGGCTAAAGCTGGCGCGTCGACGTGGATTTTCACCATCGCCAGGAACCTGCGCATCGATGCTTTTCGGAAAGAGAATCGCCCGGAACTCGATCCCGACGACCCGGCCCTGGTGCCCGAGCCCGAAAAATCGGCGGAAGATACGGTTTGGGCGAGCCAACGGGCACAACATGTGCAAACTGCTCTGCGCGACCTGCCGGAAGAACAGCGCCGGGTCGTTCACCTGTCGTTTTACGAGGATCGCACCCATACCGAAATCGCCGAGCAACTCGACCTGCCGCTCGGCACCGTGAAATCGCGCTTGCGACTGGCCTTTCAACGTATAAGAAATTCGCTCGGAGAAGATCTGTGACCATCAACCACCATCCGTCGGAAGATTTGTTGCTGGCGTATGCCGCCGGCGACTTGGCCGAGGCCTGGTCGCTGTTAATCGCCACCCATCTGGCCTTGTGCCCGGTCTGTCGCCAGACAGTGCGCGATGCCGAGTCGATTGGCGGTGCCTTGATCGACGAATTGACGCCAGAAACATTGGCCGGCGACGCTCTAGAGAAAACCCTGGCGCGTGCCGCGGCGGCGGAAGCAATGCCGGCGGCCGCGCCGGCGCCCGCCGGCATAGGTGGAGCCGTGCCGATGCTGCCACAACCGCTGCGCGACTACGCTGGCGGCGACGTCGGCGATTTGCGCTGGCGCCGGCTTGGCCGCGGCGCCTACCACATTCCATTGGTGAAAAGCAGCGGCGGTGAAATTGCCCGACTGCTCAAAATTCCGGCCGGCAAACCAGTGCCGGAGCATGGTCACAGCGGCCTCGAACTGACCATGGTATTGTGCGGCAGTTTCGCCGACGACAGCGGGCGTTTCGCACGCGGCGATGTGGAAACTGCAGAGGCCGATCTAGTCCACCAACCGGTCGCCGAACCCGGCGAGGACTGCATTTGTTTGGCCGTCACCGACGCGCCCTTACGATTCCGCTCGCCGCTCGCCCGCCTGGCGCAACCCCTCATCGGTATCTGAGCCCACGTCGATGGTTTCCGCCCGCCGCAACGCCGATTTGTCGACGTGTTGCCGGAATTTGTTGGGCCCGGCCGATAAAAGTGGATAATAGCCTCGACTAGTCGGCCAATATCGCGCCGGCCGAATATTGAAATTCGCAGCCGATGGCCGGTCGGTATGCCGAGGAGGGGCGATGAAGGGCGACCAGAAGACGATCGATATTCTCAACGCGGTCCTGAAAAACGAGCTGACCGCGATAAACCAGTATTTCCTGCATTCGCGAATGCTCAAGAATTGGGGCATTGAGAAATTCGCCGCCCATGAATATGCGGAGTCCCTCGACGAGATGCGTCACGCCGACCAGCTTATCGACCGCATTCTATTCCTCGAAGGGCGGCCCAACCTGAACGATCTCGGCAAGCTGATGATCGGCGAGGATATAACTGCGATTCTGCAGAACGATCTGGAGCTCGAAAATCTAGCCATGCCGGATCTGCGCGAAGGCATCGCCCACTGCGAATCCATCGGCGATTATATAACGCGCGACCTCTTGCGGGGAATCCTCGACAGCGAGGAAGAGCACGTTGACTGGTTGGAGACCCAGTTTGAGCTCATCGAACGCATCGGTGTCCAAAACTACACGCAGCTGCAGATCGGCGAGCCGGCGGCGTGAACGGGTAATCGAAGACCCCTCTCGAGCGGGACTCTTAATTAGACGACGGTTTTTGGGCTCTCGGCGAAACTGCTTTTTCGAGACGCTAACTAAACGCGCGCCAATCAGATCAAATTAGAACTAGATCTTTTCCCAGAGTTTTTCCTGGTGTTCGAGCTCGTCGACTTCGTAGCCGAGAAAATCCCGCCGCGATAAAATTCCCACCACTTCGCCGTTGTCGACGACCGGCAGATGACGGAAATGCCCGTCCTGCATGCGGTGCAGCGCTTCGATCGCATTGACGTTTGGGCTAACCGTCTCGGGATCGCGCGTCATCACGTCGCCCAATGCCGTCTGTACAGGATCGAGGCCGACCGCCACGACCTTCTTGATCAAGTCGGTGCCGGTGAAAATGCCGGCGAGACGGCCCGCGTTGATGACCAAGACCGAATTGACGTTTCGTTCGGCCATGCCCACCACCGCGTCGTGAACAGAGGCGTCGCCTGCCAGCTCAAAAATGTCCTGATCCGACACGATATCGGGAAAGATCTTTCTGACCATAGAACGTTCTCCATCTGTCTCTTAGTTAAACGCTACGAACGTCGATCCGGCGGGCTTTTTCCTCCACCGTCGCGACCTTGGCAATGCGCAGTTTCAAAATGCCGTCCTTGTTCTCGGCGATAATCTTATCGATATCGGCATCTTCGGGCAGGCGAAACGATCTCTGAAAGGCGCCGTAGGAGCGCTCGCTGAAGAAGAAGGTGCGACCTTCTTCGGTTCGCTCGGAATGCTTTTCGCCGCGCACCGTCAAAGTCCTATCATGTACCGAAACATCGATGTTTTCGCTCGGCACCCCCGGTAATTCGATGTCGATCTCGTAGCTCTGATCGGTCGCCGACGCGTCGGCCGTCGGGGCGAAGAAATCGGCGACACGCTCGCTCACCTGACGCAGCGGATCGACCAAACTCGGCCACCAGGTGTTTAGTCCGGCAGTATGCGATTTTTCCACCATGGCATGGTTCTCCAGTGCGATATGGCGAAGATTTTAATTCCCGATCGCCGAAACCGGTTTGATCTGAATCAGCGTTTCACTTCGCCGGCGTGGCGGGGAATTAATCGGATGGCGCAGCCCGCGCGCCGCCTCCGGTCAGCGGGACGAAGGCGACCGGGATAATCGACTTTGATTTGATCGAGCCATCGCGGTGCTTTTCGAGCAGGCGCAGGTCCTGTCCGTAAAACCGGCCGACCGGAATGACCATTCGCCCGCCGGGCTTGAGTTGTTCGGTCAGCGCCGGCGGCACGTCGCGCGCCGCCGCGGT
>JBFKGW010000048.1:0-10014 GCA_041633145.1 Alphaproteobacteria bacterium | reverse complement strand
TCACCTCATCAATTGCCTGGAAAATATTGGTCGCGCCGCCAGCGTCATTTTGCCACGCATTGAGCGTGGCATCGCTGTTGGGGCGCGCAAATTGCGCCATTTAATTAGGATGCGCGGTAGAAACCGGCCGCGTTGAACTGCGCCGTCAGGTCGGAGCCGTCGGTGGTAACGGCAAAATCGTGATGGGTCACCGGGATCAACGTGGAATCCGCGCCCGCTGTATTGGGCCCGTAGCAAACCAAAAGCTTGACCAGAGTATTGTTAGTTGCACCGCCCGCCGATGACCATGTCTGATCCGGCAGATCGATATCGTAGCGGTTGTTGGTGTCGTCGGGTGCGGGAAACGCCGCTAGTTCCGCGTCGGTCAAAACTTTCCGGGGTGTGTAGTTGGTGAAATCCGCTTCGGTATTGCCCGCCGCACCGAGCAGCGCGCCCAGATCGTCGTAATCTTCCAGAACGGCGTCGGCCTCGACCGCTTTTAGCAGCACGATGATGAACCCGGCGGTGGCCGGATCATTGTTCTCGACGCGGTTGTAAAGCTCGACGCCGCGCCCCTTGGCAATGTTGAAAACGCCATCGGCCATGGTGGGTTACTCCTTCGATAGATGTGGGGACGGTTCGCCGCTCAGCGGTAGATGAGCGTCAGGCTGTCAACGTTGGTCAGGGTGGCGTGCACATCGGTGGCGAACACCATGCCGCCGTCGGGCAGCTCCAGGTAGCGCACATCGGCTGTGGACAACCCATCGAGTGTTAGTTTGACCGTGCCGGCACCGCCGCCGTCGCGCAGCACGACTGACGCTGCGCTAACCGCGTCGCCGCGGTACCAGACGCCTTTGACCCGGGCCGGTCCGCCCACTGCCGTTCCGGTTGCGGTGACGTTGCTCGACCGCACATCCTGGCCGACATTTTCGCGAATGGCGTTCATTACTTTGTCTCCGTTTTGCGGCGTCGCGGGCGGCGACGCTTCGATGACGTGATTTCTTCGGCCAGCGCGAGCAACGCCGGTGGATCTGTGTGGCCGGCTATGGCGGCATACAGTGCATCGCCATCCGGAGCGGCAATGGCAAAAGGTACGGCCTTGATGAATTGCCTGCGTAACGCCGCCGTGCCGAGTTGCGCGACGATGTCCTGGGCGGCCGCTTGGCGTCGCCGCAATTGATAAGCGGTTGCACTCATTGAATATCCTTACGTGTCAGCCACCGTTTTCGAGGGCGAGCCGCCAGGCTGGCACCGCCCGATGGGAGCGCGTCAGGGTTAGATGCTGGTTCGGGATCCAGTCGATCGCGATGTCATATGTGTCGTCGCCATTGTCGGCTGTAACAATACCGCCGGTACCATAGAGCGTGACTAAATCACCGACCGCATAGACGGGCACGGTGCCAGGTCCGCTGGCGATATCGGCTTCGGCGACCAGCGATATTCCTTCGTTCAGATCACCGCTGTTGGGCGACTGCACGAGATAGAGCGGCGCCCCGCCGGAGCCGCCGAGAATGGCAGTGACAAAGCCCTCATAGGCGCCACGCGCGGGCCCCAAGGTCACCCGATCGCCGACTGAGAATTGCGCCATCAGAAAATCTCGCTAATGGCCGACCATCACGGTCGTCTGCGCAAGATGTCGGCGAGCGCATCCAGCTTGGCGTTGATCTCGGCGAAGTTGTTGTTGATATCGACCAACCGCGCATCAACGTCAGCCTTTGAGGCGGCGTTGCTGCCGGTGCCATTGACACCGGTCACCGCAGCGGAGACTGCCGTCAACGCACCATCGGTCGTTCCGGCGGTGCTGTCAGTCAGCTTGGTAATAGCGACGCCTTCGCGCTGAGCCAGAGTAAGGTCACGAACCGCCATTCTCGGTCTCCTGTTGGTGTTTTCATGCTCGGAAAAAAGGACGGCGGAGCCGGGCTTGGTCGCCAAGCTCCGCCGCCAGTCAGGGGAGGAGATTAGATGCCCCTCCGGGGCCGGGGTCGGTTAACCGTTAGTGACCAGCTTGACGATCTGGATGTTTTTGTCCTGCCAGGCCTTGGTCCAGTTGGCGCCGTTTTGCAGCTCGGCCGCACTCGGCGATGCGCCGACCGGCGTACCGCTAAACTGGACGCCGCGCGGGTGCAGGATAAAGTGGCGGCGAGTGACGAAAATATCGTCGCCGGCCAGCGCATCCCGGTCGGTTTCGATCGCCTCGTTATCCTCCAGCTTCGGTGAGCGACCCTCGCCGTGACCAACCGCGCCTTCACCAAACAAATATGTCGTGTACTTGCTGCCGGACGTCGCACCGGCGACCACCGGCATGCCGTCATCGACGACCACCCGACGGCCGAGGAACATCGGTACGTCGATGTTTTGTGCGGCCAGCGGCATGAACTCGATGAGATTGAGTTTCTGCAGCCGCGAGAACGGCTTGGAGTGCATTGCCATCGCGGTGATCGCCAACCAGTGATCGCCAAGCAGGTTCTGCACATCGATCACCGCGTCGGAGCCGATCAGATTGGCGTCGAGCGCGTTATCACCGTCTTCGATGGCGATATCGATGACGTGCGTGGCAGCCAGCGCCGTGGCGAAGATGCCTTGCAGTGACGGCAGCAGGACGTCGACCTGCATCGCGCGCGCCCACCAGGACGCGACGAACTCGACCACCCGGTCGATCGGATCGTCGCCCGCCAGCGCCTTCGCTAGATCGTTGGCCGACCAAGCGCGGCCGCGGAAATGCTTGACCGCGCGATCTTTCGATTGGTCGAGCTTCGCTGGCGTCAACGCGCCGCTGTCGGACAGGATTTCGGACGCACCGCTCAAATCGTTCCAGAACGGCAGATCGAAGATACTGCCTTTACCCGATGCGAAGGCATCCAGTGTCGGGTCCGAGCGGACGATACCCGATTGCCAGAACGCCGAAAGCTCGGTGCTCCGCTCGACAACGGAGTCGCGAAACAGCGGCTCCGGCTTGATGATGTCCGCAATCTGCGTTTTTGCCATGTGGTGTGCTCCTTCTTAAGCCGGCATCGGCTAGGGGACGAACGGCGCCTCAATTCGCTTGCGACGGCGCGGTCTGCAGAAGGCGGACACCGGTCACGATTACTCTGGATGTCCGCCGTTAGACGCGGGGCTCCGGCCTGCCTGCCGCGCGGGCAAGACGCTTCGCCAAGGCGGGGTCGTCGCGGGCGATGCGCGCTTGTTCGGTTCGGTTGAAACTCTCGGCGCGCCACGGGTTGGGCAGGCGCGAACCCGCCGCGCCTGAGCCATTGGCGGCGCCGCCGCCGTTGCGCGGGGCGGCGATGAACGCTCTACCCTCCTCACTCTCGGCCCAGGCGGCGATGTACTCGCTGGGCGATTGCGATTGCTCCGGGCCACCGGCAGTCACGGTGAAGTTGCCTTCTGCCTCGACGACCGAAAGATTGGTGCGGTGCATCGCCTTGGCGGCCTTCATATATGGCGGGGCGACGTTGGCCTCGACCAGGGCGTTGGTCAGCGCCGCTTCGACCAGCGTGGATTCAAGGGCAGCGCGATATTTCTCAGCTTCGCTCGTCGCCGCTTCCAGATCTTGCCGGTGCGCCGCTGCCAAGCGGCGGCGCGCGGCAGCCGACAACTGTTTGTCGCCGTCGGCATCCGCGCTGAGTTTTTCCTTCAACGCGTCGAGCTCGCGGCCCTGGCGCTTGCGCTTGTCCTGTTCTTTGCGGAACGCGTTTTCCAACGGCGTCACCGCAGGATGACCAGAGATGTCGCCTGCAATATCGAGAAAGAATTGGCCGGCGTCGGTTTCGCTGTAGAGGTCGTGGTGCGCCAGATCGACATTGTCGAGCGAGTCGATAACAGCAGGTAACGGCATGAGTTTGCTCCTCGTCATTGACGGGATGGATTAAGGACCGATTGCGGCCCGGGCGATCACCGGACTTACAGGCGATGGACGCGAAGAATTGATGACGTTTGGCTAGTTTGCGGTAGTGATGTTGTTCATGAGGCCATTGGCAAACCGCAGAGCCGCACACTAATCTGGAGCGATTATCCGCCGGTTGGCACAACCGTAGAGAAAGCGATGACGAAGGCGATTTTGCTTGTCGCAGTGACCGTGTTCGTAGTGGCGCTGCCCTTGGGCGACGCCGGCGCTCAAGAGCGCGACCGCCGGCAGCTCACCGACGCCCAGATTCGCGAGCTCATTATCCAGCAATCGACCGACAGGTATGTCGGCGAATGCGCCTGTCCCTATAGCCTCACCGCGGACGGTCGCAGCTGCGGCAAGCGCAGCGCTTACACCCGTCAGGGTGGCAGTTCCTTATTTTGTTATGCTCGCGATGTCAGCGACGCCATGGTGCGCCGATATCGCAACCGCTAAGGCTTTGCGGCGCGATGCGTCGTCGAACCCGACCGGCCGGGACCTGGCAGGTGCGGGCTTGAGGCATATCAAGGCGCTAATACAGGGATCGAATAAAGTTGCCATCGTTGCGCCATAATGCAGGATTTTAATATTGCGTTAGCGTCCGGTCGGCGCCTTGCATTAAAAACCATTAAAAATTTCGCACGCACAACGCGATCGATCACAAACCAACGAAGGTCACCATGATGCAACGTAAGGCTTTAGCTCCTCTGGCAGTCGCTGCGGTAATTCTTGCCGCCTGCGAAGACGCTGGCCGGAAAGAAACGGCGGGTACCGTCGTCGGCGGTGTCGCCGGTGCCGTGCTGGGTTCCCAGGTGGGCAAGGGTTCGGGCCAGATTATCGCGACTGCGGTCGGTACGTTGGCCGGCGCGATGATCGGCAGCGAGATCGGCAAATCGCTCGACCGCGCCGACCAGTTGGCGATGGCCGAGGCCGAGAGGAAAGCGCATGCGGCGCCGATCGGCGAGAAAATCGTCTGGAACAATCCTGACAGCGGCCATTCCGGTTCGGTGACGCCGATCCGCGACGGACGTAACGCACAGACCAACGCCTATTGCCGGGAGTACCAGACCACGGTGCTGATCGGCGGAGAGGAAACGTCAGCTTTCGGCACCGCCTGCCAGCAACCCGATGGCAGCTGGAAAGTCGTTAGCTAGGGCAGCATTTTTACGCACCGCGCGCGAAGCCAAACCTACCGAAAAACGCGGATCCTTCGTTTTTCTGTCTGCGAGAATCCGAAGAGTTCGACATTGCGCGTATAGATCACCTGCTTGGGAAACCCCGTTTGCAGGTCGATTTCGTAATCGGCGCTATCGGAGACTTCGATGGCGCCGAGGCTGAACTTCTCCGGCATAGCGATGTCTAACTCGTCTGCCAGCGTTTCCACATAAGCCTTAACGGCGCCGGCGGCCTGTTCTGGGTTGACCGATTGACGCCAACGCAGCCAAGCCACGCCGGCCGCGCGGTCGAACCATTTCAGCTCGTAATCCAATGTGCTCGGTAGGGCTTCAATGCTTGGCGGCAGATTCATAAGCCCAGGTCGGCTATAGGTTTTACCGGCGGCGAGCTCGAGGCCGGCAAAAAAATGCAGCAACTTGGGCAGCTCCAGGGCGCGCGCAGCGGCACGGTCTTCCGATAATAACTGCGCCAGGTTGGTCCGAATATCTGCGACCAACTCAGGATCGGCGGACTGGGCGTCTAACGCTTCGGTCACGCGGTCGATCGACTTTTCATAGAAAGACGTGAGCTGTGCCGGATTATCCAGCGCGGTCACTTCACCGTTCTGATTGGTGTGATACGCGACTTGTTGACCGTCGACCAGCTTGCCAAGTTCGCTAGCCAGGCGACCCGCCCGCTGATCGCCAGCAGTTTTGATTGTCGCGGGCCCAAAGGTCCATTCGATCAGCGCGCCACCGCTGGAATCCGATTTCACCACCATTTCGACGTCAAGCTCCGACGTCTGCGCCATTACAATTCCGCCGTCGCGCATGCGCTGCCGGGTTTCCGTAACTTCCAGGCGGTATCGCTCGCCTTCCGGAAGATTTGCCGTGATGTTCAGCTGCTCGGTGGGTAATGAAGCAATGTTTGGGCCCACGGGAGGATCGGATGCTGGTTGTGGCGCTTGGCCCGTATCCTGCGTCTCGGTGCGCTCCGGCAAAATAACGTCATTGGCATCGAACAAGTTCAAACCAATCGACTTTTCCGCGACCGGAGCGGATTCAGGTTGAAGCAGTGTCGCCTCATTATCCCGCTCCGCGGTTTCGCTTGGCCCCTTTGGGTTCGGCTCCGTAGATCCCACGTCGCGAAACCCAGACCGCAGATCGATCGGGCCCGCCGCTACATCGGGAGCCAGGTCTTGACCTTCGTCGCGTGCCGCTGAAACGCCGTTCGCAGCCGCCAGGTCAAACCACTTGCGTGCCTGCTCCGGGTCTTTTGGCACGCCGCGACCGGATTGGTAGAACACACCCAGATTGTACTGGGCCTTGCCGTGGTCCTGTTCGGCAGCCTTGCGCAGCCAAGTCGCCGCCCGGGAATCGTCGCGCGCCACACCGCGACCGTCGGCGAACATTACGCCCAGATTATATTGAGCGCGGGCATGCCCCTGTCCGGCCGCCAGCGCGTACCAACCCGCCGCCGCAGCGGGATCTTTCGGTACGCCTAGTCCCTCCTCATAGATCGCCCCGAAATTAAACTGCGCCTCGATGTGGCCGCCTTCGGCAAGCGGCCGCCACTCGCGGATCGCCGCGGCGAAATCGCCGGCGCGCGCGGCTGCCAATCCTTTGTCGAAATCCTGCGCCTGCGCGGCTGTTACGCTGGTTAGAAACGTCAACGCGATGATCGTAGCGGCAGCCCGGCTTTTCATAGCCGGCAAGCTAACATCGATTTATCTGACACCAAAGTCAGCGCCTTGATCCCGGCGGCCGGTTCGGAATCTTTGTAGAAGGTTAGCTCGCTGCTTTAACCGCCCCGTCCGGCAACTCCGCCTCGATCGCCAACTGCTCTTCCTCGAACGCTGTCTCGGCGGCGATGATCTCGCCACGCTGCAGGTTGCTAAAGAAAGTTCGCCGCGAGATGTGGCCGCTTTGCACTGCCTGTATTAACGCCACTAGCATTTGCGGTGACATCGGCGTGGGGAGATAGTCGGTGTTGAGAGAGATACTGGTCTCACCGGTCGCACCGATCCAGTCGCGCGCGATCGTCATTGCTTCGCTCAACGCCCGAGCAACCGCCAGCGCCAGCGCGGCCAAAGCACTGTTCTCGCCTTGCCGATGCATACTAGCGGTTTCGGCCGCCTCGGCGGCTTTCTTCTCCGGGAACAGCATGCGCGCGCCCAGCACCGCCATCTGCTGCTCCTTTCGATCGAGTAGACGCTCGAGGGTCGCTAGCCCGCCACCGGTGAACTCCAGCATGCCAACTTGAACATCGGTTTCAGGCGCGTGCCAAACAACAGTCGGTCCGATCGTCGCCGGCGCATCGGCGGTGCCGAACACAAAAGGCGTCGGCAGACCGACGAAATGGGCACCGTGTTCCAAATCGGCAGCGCTGCGGTAATGCGACAGATTGACGTTGACCAAGTCGAGCAGCGGCGGCTTGGTGATTTGGGCGGCGGTGTCGCGCGGGCCGACAAAGCGAAACGGGATAAAGCTCATCGGCGATCCCCCCTGTTCGGGAACAATCTCGTCGCCATGGGGAACCCAATTCTTGTCGTCGTCCCGGCGGAACAAGCGCTGACGGTACTTGCCATCGACGAGATCAAGCACACGGATTTGTTCAACCAAGTCGCCGTCGAATTCGCCGTTATCGGCTGTCGCCGGTTCGACACGCTCGAACAGGCGCACTTGAACCAACACCGTGCGGTTGTCGACCGTGCCGACCCGCCAGTTGAGAATATCCTCAGCACGATAAAACCGGAGAAACGGCCGGCGTCCCAAATTGCCCGCCTGGATCAGCGTGACGTCGGCGTCAGTGGCGCGCGGAAAATCGACGATCACACCCGCGCGGCCGGCCACCAGAATTTCATGCACGACTTGTTCGGCAAATGCGGTCAACGAGACGCCTTCGAAGGTAACATCGGCGACGAACTCGTCCATCTCCGGCGGCCGGATGATTACCGGGGGCCGCCGAAAGATCATGCCGGACAACCCGTCGACGGTGCGCGCCGTGGCGTTAAAGTACGGCGTGCGTTTGAGATAGGCGGCATAGTCGTCGTTGCTCTGGCCCTTTAGCATCGGCAGATACTCGTCCCGCCGCGCTTTGACTGCCTCTTCCCCGGCAGCGGCGTCGCGCGCCTTCGACCATTTTCCGGCGAACTCAAGATACTGGGGATGCGGGGTATCAACGGCCATTAATGGCCCTCCGTGGCAAGTACCGTGATCTCGCGGACCACGAGTGGGAATTCGCGCGCGATGTAGTAGCCGATGGCGTCGCTCAAGTGCGATAAGTCGGGGTCGGCTTTCTTGTCGATTTCGCCGGCGCCGCCGGCCAGCAGACGCACTCCTTCAAAGTCTTTCTGCACATGCGGCGCCTTCACCGGGTCGATCATCAATCGAACATCACCGGCGGCGTTCTTAAGGCGGGCGTTGACCGCATTGATGCGCACGCGTTCGGGCGAATTGGCGCGCGCCACCGAAAAGCGCAGGCGCTCACCAAATACCGGCGCCAGCTCGGCGCGGATCAATTCCCAATCCGATCCGCCCACCTTGGCGCTCCCCCGCGCGCCACCCGTTGCATCGCCGTAGCAGACGACGTTGCCCTGATGGGTCCCCCAGTCGACAACAAGCCGGCGGCAAATCGCCGGCGTCGAACTATTGCGCGGAATGTACACCTCGCCGACCACACCGGTGCCATGCAAACCGTTGGGCAGCGTTTGCTCCTGCACTACCGCGGCAACGCCAGGCGCGACGTTGAAGTCGAAACAAAAAATAAGATCGGCGCGGCGATCATAGGCGAGCCGGTTGCAATGGCTGGCTGCGGAAAACGGATAGTAGGCTTGCCCTTGGAAGCTAACGAAGCTGGCTTCGTATTCCTGTCGGTAGGTCAGGTCGTCGAGATCACGCCGCGCCGCGGCGATTTCGTGTAGCGGGAGAATATCGGCGCTGATCCAGTGAAACGACGCCCAGTCTCCGGTCGCGCTGTCCGCCGACGTCATGCAGGCGCGCGCTGCCCGGTCGAGATCGTAATAATGGTTGCGGCCTTCCGGCACGCCGGTGAAATCGCACCAGCCGCCGCGATCGGATAAAGCAGGGCGAATATGCTCCGGCCACGCGTTGGCCCGCATATTGCCGTATTCATCGAGCACACCGCCGTCCCATGGCGACCCCTCGATACGCTCGGGCCGGTCGAGGCCAACGACCCACAGCTGGGCGCCATTGATCAGCGGGATCATCAGATCGACTTCCGAGGGCCGAGCCCGCAGAAGCTGGCGCGGCACCAACGCTTTTAAGTCGTCCCAGAAAATCCGCTTGGCCTGCTCGCGGGTCGGCGCGCCGGCAAAAAAACGTGGCGGGTCGAAAGCGGTACCCGCCAGCGCCCGCTTGACCAGTTTGCGCTTCGCCAGCTCAGTCTTGCCGGAGCGCCGCCCGGCGGGAACCGTGTTGAAGCGGTAGGGGCTCGCCCAGTAGGCCTGCTGGATCGGGTGATAGCGTAACGGCGTCCATCTAGGCGTCAGCATCGCTATCCGAACCGTCGCCATTCGGCGCCGTTACCGCTTCGATTTCGTCGAGCGCGGCACGGATGGCACGGGCCAATGCGTGCGGATCATCACCCTTATCGTCGGCGGCCAGGCCGGCCGCAGCTGCCACCGTCGCTAATTTCAGAAGCTGCGCGCGCCGGTTCTCCAGCCGGTCGATCCGCATGGTTATGCGGTTGATTTCGTCCTGAACGCGGGTAAGGCCGTCGGTCTCACCGCTGCCGATCAGCTTCGCCTCTGCTGCCGCGGCGCGGGCAAGGCGCAACCGATAGAGCCGCAATTCGGCGTCGACCGTCCCGACCGGCAATGCTGCGAATAACGCAGCTTCGCCCGGCAAAACAGCCCGGCTATAGGGCGCCCGCTGTTGGTCGCGAGCTGGCTTTGCATTTGTTCCGTCGCTTGCCGTATTGCTGCGCCTGGGCGTACGCTGTGAGGCAGTTTATTTCTCTTCGACCGAAGATTTGCC
>JBFKGW010000047.1:0-10028 GCA_041633145.1 Alphaproteobacteria bacterium | reverse complement strand
CGCTTCATGGTGCCTGGGTTGCGGGCGAACCAGCCGCAGGTATCGAGGCTCGGAGCCAGCGGTAGTACCCCAGCGAGCGGCACCCGGCCATGGCTCGGCCGCAGGCCGTAGATGCCGCAGAACGAGGCCGGCACCCGCACCGAGCCGCCGGTATCGGTGCCCAAAGCGAAATCCACCTCGCCGGCGGCGACCACCGAGGCCGAGCCCGACGACGAGCCGCCGGGCACGCGGCCCGGCGCGTTGGCATTGCGCGGCGTGCCGTAGTGGAAGTTCTCGCCGATCATGCCGTAGGCGAACTCTTCGGTGATGGTCTTGCCGACCAGGGTAGCGCCGGCGTCGAGCAGAAATTGCACCACCGGCGCGTGCTGCGCGGCCGGCGCGTGGCTGGCGAACCACGCGGCGTTGCCGCCGCCGGTGACGTGGCCGGCGACGTCGATGATGTCCTTGACGGCAAAGGTCAGCCCTTTGAGGGAGCCGTCGGGGGCGCCGACGAGATGGACGCTGTCGTGGCTGCAAAAGCCGGATACCTCTTTCCCGAACAGCTCGCTCATGAGGGGTTTACCTCGGGGATGGAGACGTGCGGCGCCACGCCGGCCTCGGCCAGCGCGACCGCGATGTCCAACAACAGCTCGTCGTTGCCCGGCGCAGCGGCGAGGCCAAGGCCGAGCGGCAGGCCGTCGAGCGCCGCCAGCGGCAGGCTGATCTGCGGCAACCGGCCGAGGCCGGACACGCAGCCGATCGGCTCGTTCATCTCGCGGAACGGGTCGATGTCCCGGTCGCTGCCGCCGCGCACCGGCGCAACACCCGGCGCGGCCGGCAGCGCCAATACGTTGCCGTCGGCGAGCAGATTTTTGAGATGACCGGCGATCGCCTCGCGCTGCAGGCGGGCGACCGCCAGCTCGTCGGAGCTGACGTGGGAGCGCGCCGCGAACCGCGCGGCGACGCCGGAGCCGAATTTCGGTTTGACCGATTGGATCCACGCGCCGTGCTCGATCCAGGCTTCGCCGCCCCAGATCGCCCGCACCACCGTGACCCAGGCGTCCAAGCCCGGCACGCCCTCCATATTTGCGACGAGCACCGGCTCGGGCTCGCCGAGCAATCCAGCGACCTTGTCGACCGCCTCCATTAATGCTGCGCGCGTCGTCCCACCGACGACATTCATGACATCGCCGGCGACCAGCAAACGCCCGGCCGTCGGCGTCGGTCGGGCATCACCGAGCAGCACCGCCGCGACGTCGCGCAACAGCTCCGGCGTGCGGGCGAACCAGCCGATGGTGTCGAGGCTTTCGGCCAGTTTCATCACCCCGTCGAGCGGCACCCGGCCGTGGCTCGGCCGCAGACCGTAGATGCCGCAGAAACTGGCCGGCGCGCGCACCGACCCGCCGGTGTCCGAGCCCAACGCGAAGTCGACCAGACCAGCCGCCACCGCTGCCGCCGCGCCCGACGACGAGCCGCCGGCGACCCGGCCCGGCGCATTGACGTTGAGCGGCGCGCCGTAGTGGATGTTTTCGCCGGTGAGGCCGGTGGCGAGCTCTTCGGTCACGGTTTTGCCGACCAGGGTCGCGCCGGCGTCAAGCAGGCGCTGGATGCACGGCGCGGTCGCAGTGGCGGGTTCGTGGGTACGCAGCCAGTCGGGATTACCGCAGCCGGTGACGTGGCCGGCGACATCGATGATGTCCTTGGCAGCGAAGGTGAGGCCCGCCAGCGGGCCCCCATTCGAACCGGCGTCGGCGCCGTCGAGTTGAAACCGCCCGTGCGGCACGAACGCGCCCACCGTATCGTCGAAGCCCACAGCGTCGCCAACCGGAGTATCCATGCAAATCCTCCCGTGGCCGACTCTATCTGGGCTGTCCGCCGCCGCCAAGCGATAGCGCCGGGTCGGCATGGCGTTCTTGCTCCCGGCGCCCGAACCGGCCTAGGATTCAGCCATGGCCAGTACGACATCGGCGGTCGCGGCGGGCGTCGACCCGTCGACCCGTATCCAGTGGCGCAACCTCATCTGGGTCGCGCTGGCACTGGCGATCATGCTGTGGGCGATTTTGAGTCGCGATCTGTGGTTTCTCAACTACGTGCATGTGGTCACCGGCCTGTTGTGGACCGGCATCGATCTGTTCATGGGCTTCGTGATGGGGCCGATCCTGCGGCGGGTCGACTTCCCGGCGCGCCGCGCCATCCTCAGCCGGTTGATGCCGAAAATGCTGTTCATCATGACCACGCTGTCGGTGATCGCGCCGACATCGGGCTGGTTCCTGGCGGTCGAGCTGGGCTACCTCGATCTCGACTTCCCCCAGCTCTGGTGGTTTATCGCCGCCCTGGTGATCACCACGATCATGGGGCTGCAGGGCCTCGGTATTCTGCTGCCGACCAACATCATCGTCTATCTGGAGATGCAGAAGCCGGCGCCCGACGGCGACAGAATCGCCCGGCTGATGCGCCGCTATGTGCGCGTCGTCGCCTCGCAGGGCGTGATGCAAGTCCTCATCATCGTCGTGATGACCCGGTTTGCCACGGGGATTTGAGCCATCTGGTCCGGGGAGGAAACGAGGGTTTATTCGATATTCGAATGAGTAGCGATTTCAAAACCACGAAAGACGGCCTTCCAATAATTTTCCCTTGGGGCCCGCTTGGACGTGGGTACGCCATGCGATTGGCTGGACAATACCGACGCCATCGGAATTTGCTGCAGGCCTATCGCGCGCTATCCGTAGTCCTGGTTGCCGCCACCGTCTTCGGTATAGGATTTTCAGCCGGCTTCGCCGTTGTCGCCTTGTACCTCGCTTTATACGTTATCTGGATGCTGTTTAAGTGCCGCCGTTTGCAGCGAACGGAAGTCCGACTAACGGTAAGAGAGGCTTGGATCGAGCAGGCAAATGCGAACAGCACTGTGACATTGTGGGTGCTCGAGGTCCTCGCGATCGTGTTTATTGGTATTGGCTACCTCATTTTCATAACTGGTCCCGACTTTAGGATCGCAGGAATACTCACCATTGTTTTTTTCGTTTTTCTCTCTGTAGTGATCCCATTAATGCTCATCACCAAACGGCGAGAGAAGCGCGCGCAGTCGACCTCGTAGCCAAGCGGATGGTGTTCGAACGCCGCGTGGCGCGGCGTTCGCTATTCGCGGGTCTCGAACACCAGCAAGTAGGGAACGGCGGGGTTGTTGTCTTGGTCCCGGAAGGCGCTGTGTTTGCCGTTCGGCGAATTGAACCAAATCGCGTATTTGCGCCCCGGGTAGAGCCGCACCGGCAGAACGTTGGTCCGGCCGTCGTCCAGATAGCGCACCTCACCGGCGACTTCTGGGAACGACCCCTCGGTGTGGATGACCCACGACCACATGTTGTCGGTCATCATGTCTTTACTGAAGGTGACGCGGATTTCGCTGATCGACGGATCGACCTGGGTGTCGCCGGCGCGTGGGAAGGTCTCGACGACCACCGGCGGCGTGGTTTGCACGCTGACCTCCGCGCTGGCCAGCGCAATTCCGCCAAACCCGGCGATATATAGACCCAACAGAACCGATAGGAACCGTTTCATTGTGCTTGTCTCCTTCAAGGCCGGCCGGCCGGGCCCACCTATTTGATAAAGTAGCCGGCAACCAGCCAGCTGCCGTCGTCTTCCAACATCGGCGTCACCGTCTCGACCGCGACCCGTTTGTTCTCGAACGTGGTGTTGAATTGGATAACGACGTACTCGCCATCGGGCGCGCCCGGCAGCTCGGCGGCGAATGTCGCGCTGGCGAGTTCTCGACGCAGTACGCCGCCCAGCGGCTGGCGGACACCAGTCAGGGTTTGCCGCCATTGCTCTTTGCCAATCGCGTTCCGGAAGTAGGCTGCGGCCGCGGTCCAGCTTTCGTCGTAATCGCCCGCATCGACGACCGCCAGCCAGGCCTGCGCCGCGCGCAGCGCGGCGGTCTCTTTCGTCTGCGAGGCTGTCACGGTGGCGCTCAGTGAACAAAGAACCAAGACAGTCAGGCACGATCGCGCCAGGGTTTTTATCGCCATCTATCCGTCCTTTTTGCCGATGGCGCCATCCCTGGTCAGGGGCAGCATTGGGTGACCTGCAGGTCACACCAAATTGGTTACCAATCCGTTTCGACGATGAGTAGAGCGTCGACGGCGAGACGCCGTGCGCGAACGGAACGCTGTTGCAGGGCGGTTTTTACAGCCCGACCCAGAACTCGGTGATGCCGAGCAGCCGGAACAGCAACGACACCGCCCACAGGACCGCAGCGACGATGGCGGTCTGCTTGGCGAACCAGGAATAGGTGTCGTGCAGGGCGCGGCCAATGATTTCTTGCGCAAACGCCGCCGGCGGCCGCTGGTCCTTGGCGAGGATCAGCCACAGCTCGGTGCGTTTATAGGGCCGCGTCGGCGCGCGGTAGGCATAAAGCGAGAGAATTACGGCCAGTGACATGCAGAGAACGGCGCCGGCCCGCGCCGCGAGGATCGGTTCGAAGCTCAGGCCGAACATGATGCAAAACACCGCCAGGCCGGCAAATCCGCAAGCGCGGCCGACCGAGACATAAGCGGCGTTTTCGATGGCGTCCATTGCGCTCCCAACCGGTGCTGTTAATCGCGGCGCAACCATGGATACATGCAAAACTCTAGGCGCGCGCCAAGCGTAGTCGCAAGTTGGAAATAAAACCTAAAAGCGCGAAAAGCCAAACCGCGCGGCCATTCCGGGTTCAAAATAGCGTGAGCCCGGGGCCTACGAGCGAGTAGCGCCTAGCGGCCGATCTGATAGATGAGGCGCGCGATCTCGCCTTCCAGCGGGAACGAGAGCATGCCCATGACCTGGTAGCCCAAAATCCAGGGCATCACGTAGAAGCGGAACAGGAAAAAGAACCAGGCGACGTAGAGCGGCACCAACGGCCGCACCAGAAAGCCCGGCGTGATGATCCGGAAGGCGCGCAGCAACGGCTCGGTCGAGCGGACGAAGAAGCGCATAAAGAAGAACGAGGAGTCTTCCGGCAGGAAGATCGACATGGCGCTGCGCCCGATGAGCGTCCACATGACGACACCGAGCACATAGTCGACGACGATCGCCCAAAAAGGAATCCCAGCTGCCACGTGGTTACCCGTCCTGAAACTTCAAACTTATGCCTACAAGATAAGAAAAACTCGGGGCGAAGTCAGGCTTCGCCCCGAGCTCAAATTTGATGCAGCGTCGATCAATGCGCAGCGGACAGGACGGTTTCGCCCTTGGGGATGCGCATTTCGTCGACCATGGCCAAGGTTTCTTCGTCGGGTTCCTTGGTCATCAAAGTCACCACCACCATCGCCACTAAGCTTACCGGCATGCCGATAATGGCGAAGCGCAGATGGTCGATGCCGATCCACGGCTCTCCACCCATGAAGCGCACGTAGATCAGGTAGAACAACCCAGCGAGGAACCCGAACACCATCCCGGCGAGTGCGCCTTGGGTGTTCGCTCGCTTCCACCAGATGCCGAGCACCAACGGGAAGAACAGGCCCGAGGCAGCGAAATCAAACGCCCAGGCAACCGCCCCCAGTATGCTGGTCAGCTTCAAGCTGGCGACGCCAGCACCCGCTGCGCCGATAGCGATCAACAGGACGCGGGCAGTGAGCAGCCGCTTAGCGGTGTCAGCCTTCGGATCGATCATCTTGTAGTAGAGATCGTGCGACAGCGCGTTGGCGATGGCCAACAGCAGACCGTCGGCGGTCGACATGGCAGCCGCCATGCCGCCGGCGGCAACGAGGCCCGAGATCACGAACGGCAAGCCGGCCATTTCCGGCGTTGCCAACACGACGATATCGCCGCGCATGAAGAACTCGTTGATCTGCAGGATGCCGTCGGCGTTGCTGTCGACGATCTTCAAGAAGCCGACATTGCTCCAGTTCTGGATCCACGACAGCGCCTGCACATCGGCGAATGCTTTGCCGATAATGCCGGTCGCCAGGTTCGGATCGAGCACCTGCAGCTTGGTGAAGGTCGCCAAAGCCGGAGCCGTGAAGTACAGCAGGAAGATGAACAGCAGCGACCAGGCCACCGACTGACGCGCGGCCTTGACCGACGGGGTCGTGAAGTAACGCATCAGAATGTGCGGCAGCGACGCCGTGCCGGCCATCATGCAGAAGGCCAGCGTAATAAACTTCCAGCTAGCCAATGCCGTATCGCCGGCAGCCGCGTGGGGCACCGTCAATGCCCGCAACCCGGCAAACGCCTCCGTTGGTTTCAAAGTGCCAACTTGATGCAAAGCTTCAAGCTCGACCACGCGGGCAACCGCTTCACCGTAGACGAACTGCGGGATGATGCCGAACCCTTGCTTGTTGGACATCCAGATGACCGGCACCAGATAGGCGATAATCAGCACGATGTACTGGGCCACCTGGGTCCAGGTCACCGCGCGCATACCGCCGAGCATCGAGCACAGCAGAATGCCCAACAGGCCGAACCAGACGCCGACCTCGAAGGGAATCTGCAGCGCGCGCGCCGCAATCGTCCCGGTCGCGTTGATCTGCGCCGTCACATAGGTGAAGGACGCCACCACCAGAATGATCACCGCCACCAAACGAGCCGCGTTACCGCCGTAGCGGGTGCCGATATAGTCGGGCACGGTGTAGCAGCCGAACTTGCGCAGATACGGCGCCATCAGCGAGGCGACGAGCACATAGCCGCCGGTCCAACCGACGACAAAGGCAAGATAGCCGTGGCCGCCGAAATAGATGCCGCCGGCCATCGCAACGAACGAGGCGCCCGACATCCAGTCGGCCGCCGTCGCCATGCCGTTGAACACGGCAGGCACTTGCCGTCCCGCCACATAGTAGGCGTCGACCTGCATGGTCCGTGACAGGTAGCCGATACCGGCATAGACGAAAACGGTGAAGATGACGAACAGAATGCCGATCGCTTGCGCGCCCAGGCCGACCTGTTCGAGTAACGCCATTATGCCGATGAAAACGATGAAGCCACCGGTGTAGAGCCCATAGATCTTGGGCAGATTGGAAATGAAGTCTCCTCTCATTGGATCGCCTCCACCGCTCTAATCTTCGTCTTCGGCAACGCCGAACTCTTCGTCGATCTTGTTCTGGCGATGCGCCAGATAAAAAATCAATACGACGAAAACGATCAGCGAACCCTGCGCGGCCATATAGAAGCCGAGCGGGAAACCGAGGAAAGAAATCGAATTGAGCGCATCGGCGAACCAATGGACCCCAATCGAGAATATGAACCAAATAACCAGAACCATGATGGTCAAGCTCTTCGTCTTAGCCCAGTGTGCAGCACGGACTTCAGGCGTAATGTCTGACATCGTTGGAACCCCCCAACAATTACCCTAACGCCGTCAACCGGCTTTTACGCGCTGACGGCCAAATTGAATGGCAGATCGAGCGGGCCGAATCGGCCCGAATGCTCGAACTGCCACCCCCCAATCGATCGAAATTGCACGCAGCAACTTCGATCACGCTATAGTGTGCAGTTCGTGAAGTCAGTTAAATCCTACTTAGGGACCATAGACTTTAGGAGCATAGAATTAGACGCACTTCCGAATTAGCCGGCGCCATTCACGAGACCGCCAACTACCTCGGCATGGCGTTCAAGGCCTTGCAGTTTTGGCGCCGTCCGCCGCCTGTCGTGACCGTGTCGGACCTCGTCGAATACAGCGAAACCCGCGCCAAATTCGTCGCCCAGACATCCCTTTACGGCTACATCAAGACGCGGGCCGGCACGCGATATGTCTCGCTGATGGAAGACGATACCTTCGTCCACTCGGTCAATATCGCGAAGTGGGAAATCTATCTTGCCTGCCTGTGCGATTTCGCCACCTACGCGGCCAACCGTGTG
The DNA here is from genome assembly GCA_041633145.1 of Alphaproteobacteria bacterium. Classification (GTDB taxonomy): domain Bacteria; phylum Pseudomonadota; class Alphaproteobacteria; order UBA6615; family UBA6615; genus JBFKGW01. The sequence goes on along the minus strand of JBFKGW010000047.1, from coordinate 2,222 downwards.
GGTCGCAGCGAATCTGCAACCGACGACGAAACTTGTGCCCTGGCAATCCACATCGTCGATACGGCCACTGCCAGGGAAGAAATTCCCGCCGAACGCGCGCAAGGTTTCGGCGACATTCAATCCGCGTTCGCGGCGCGCGCTCAATTGACAAAATGGAGCGACGATATGGTTGGCGATGCCGCCTTCCAAGGCAGCCTTTCGGCCTTGGTCGAATGGGCGCCGATCGCCGACGAACTCAAGATCAACGACGTCGAGATCGTTAAAAATTCGATGCGCTTCAGATGGAAAAAGGTGCGCGACCAGTTCGAACAAATACTCGACGCCGGCGCGGTCCTGGCCGACTGGCGAGCGCACCAAACCAGCAATGACGGTCGCTGATGACCAACCGCGCTGGGCAACCAGAAGCCGTGAACACCGCCACCAATATTCCTCTGACCACGCCGTTGAGCGGCCTACCGTGCCTGGTGCTGGATACCGAGACGACCGGCCTGCGCGTCGAACGCGACCGGCTGATCTCGGTCGGCGCGGTTCGACTGGACGGATCAGAGGTTGAACCAGACGGTGAACTGGCTTTCCTGGTCGATCCGGGTATCACGATCCCGGCCGCTTCAACCGCAATTCATGGCATCAGCGACGCCGACGTCAAAGGCGCCGGCCGCTTCACCGACCATGCGGCGCTCCTAGACGCAGCGAAAGCCGGCCGCGTCGTCGTCGGTCACAACATTGGTTTCGACCTGGCCATTTTGGCAAACGAATACGATCGGGCCGGTCTGGCCTGGGCCCTACCGCCGGCGCTCGACACCGGCCTGCTGGCTCTGGCGCTCAATCCGCACCTCGCCGACGCCAGCCTGGAAACCATCGCGGCCTGGCTCGGTGTCGACGTCGTCGACCGCCACTCGGCGCTCGGTGACGCCCAGACGACAGCGCGCATCTATCTGAAACTGTTACCAAAGCTGTCGGAAGCTGGGGTGAAAACGTTGGGCGAAGCCGAGCGGTTTATGGCGGAGTACAACGGCGAAGCCATGAAGCGTCACGCAATCGCCGGCTGGCAACTGCGCCCGCCGGGCAAATCGCCGCAGCTGGCGCAGATGGATACGTTCGCCTACCGCCATACGTTGGCCGACGTGATGTCGTCGCCCGCCATTATCATCGAACCCAGCGCCACGCTACAGGACGCAACGGCAAGAATGACCAAGGCCGGCATCAGCGCCCTGTTGATCGGCAGTGACGACAATATCGTCGGCGTGGTGACCGAACGCGATGCCGTGAAACAGATTGCCGAGCACGGTCCCGCGGCCCTGGCAAAACCCGTCAGCGATTTCATGAGCTCACCGGTCAATATCCTGCCGGCGCAAAGTCCGCTCTACCGCGCCGTCGCGCGCCTCGATCGGCTTGGCATTCGCCACGTCGCCGTAACCGACGCGACGGAGCGCATCGTCGGCATGGTGTCGGCCCGCGATATGCTGCGCCGCAGCGCCAGCGCTGCCCTGGTGCTCGGCGACGAGATCGCCGCGGCGGACAACGCGACCGCGCTGGCGCGCGCTTTCGCGCAGGTGCCCGCCGCCGTTGGCCGCTTGCGCAATGAGGAACTTTCGCCCTACCGCATCGCCGAATTGATCAGCGACGAGGTCCGCGCCCTCACCGAACGCGCAGCAGCGCTTGCGGAAAGCGAACTTGGCGCAGCGCCGGCCGCGTGGTCGCTGATGGTGTTGGGCTCCGCCGGCCGTGGTGAAAGCTTGCTCGTGCCCGACCAGGACAATGCTTTGATCTATGTAGACCAACCGGACATGGCCGATTGGGCGGCCGCGTTCGGCGAGCGCGTCAACGAACTGCTCGATGCCGCTGGCCTGCCGTTGTGCAAAGGCGGCGTGATGGCCGGCCGGCCCGACTGGCGGCATACGCCTGAGGCCTGGCGCCAACGGGTCGCCGGGTGGATCGACGGCGCCGGCGCCGAAGCCCTGCTCAACGTCGACATATTTTTCGATCTGCGCCACGTCGCCGGCGCGCCCGACCTGACCAACCGGCTGCACGCTGAAGCGCTGGCGATGGCGCAGCGCTTGCCGGCCTTCATCCGCGCGCTCAACCGCTCGATCGCCCAACTGCAGGCGCCGGTGGGTCTGTTCGGCAGGTTACGGACGACCGGCGGGCGCATCGACATCAAGGCCGGCGGCCTCCTGCCGATCGTCGCTTTGGCGCGCGCTGTCGCGCTGCACCACGGCATT
>JBFKGW010000046.1:0-10074 GCA_041633145.1 Alphaproteobacteria bacterium | reverse complement strand
TTCGAGGTCGACGAGGCAGCCAACCGGATCCGCGAAGAGGTCGACTCAGACGCCAACATCATCTTCGGCTCGACGTTCGACGAAAAGATGGAAGGTCTAATGCGGGTCTCAATCGTGTCCACGGGCATCGACGCCGAAGCCTCGGCGATGCCACGCTCGCCGATGATTTCGCTGGTGCACGACGCCGATCGCTCGGCGGTCGGCCAGCCCGCCGGCAATGGCGCAGCAGCACCGGACAACAGCGATCAGCCGGCGCCGACCGCTACTGAGGACGCCACGCCGGTCGCTGCGGCCGAGACCGCTCCTGCGCCGGCAAGCGATCCGGCACCCGTCGCAGACAGCGCAGCGCCGGCGGAAACCACAGTGGCGCAACCATCCGAAGCGCCAGCAACGCCCGAACCGGCGCCGGCAGTCCGCCCGCCGGCGTTGACGGCCGATCAGCCGTTTATCCCGCCGCGGCCGGCGACGCCTTCGGCACCGGAGATGCAAGTGCGGGCGCCGCAGGCCGCGCCAAGCGCGCCGGCGCAATCAGGTGCCGAAGCCAGCTCGGCGCAAACCGAAAAGCGGCGCGGGCGCAGCCTGTTTCAAAAGGTTACCGGCGCAGTAAATAGTTTGGTGACCGACGAGGAGCACAGCGCCACGGCGACCCCGCCGGTTGCCCAGCCGGCACGCCAGGAGCCGGTAAAAGCAACGCCGGCACCCAGCCCAACGCCGCCAGCACCGGAACCGGCGGCGACCGCGGCTCCGGCTGCCGCGCCGACTCCGCCGCCGGAACCGCGCGACACGGCCGAAACCACGCCGCCAGCGCCCAGCCAGCCCTCGCTCACCAATCTCGAGCCGGCGGAACGGCCGGAGCCGGCCAGCAGCGACGACGACATGCTGGAAATTCCGGCTTTCTTACGTCGCCAAGCAAATTAGTTAATACAAGCTTAAGCCGCGGAAATCGTTAAGATTTTCGCGGCTTCAAGCGCAACAATCTGTAACAAAGAGTGATTTGTGCCCAGCTCGTGGGGTTGTTACACGACTGCATTAGACGCGCATGGTTAATTCGCCGCGCGCGGCAGTAGGGGGACTGGTCTTAGTGACCAAAATTTTAGGTTAATTCAAAGGGTACCCGGCTTTGGAACAGATAGTGACAACGCTGATCGATAACTCTTGCGATTACGCGCTCCAACAGACCTTGAAGAGTAAGATCAGTTGTTGTGGAACCGGCTTGCATTCCGGCGCCAAGGTTTCGATGAATCTCATACCAGCGCCCGCCGATACGGGCATCGTATTTCGTCGCACCGATGCCGGCGGCAACGGCTTGGAAATCGGAGCCCATGTTTCAAACGTAGTCGACGACCGTATGTGCACAACGTTGGGTGACGGCAACGGCGCATCGATCGCGACGGTCGAGCACCTGATGGCCGCGCTGAGCGGTTGCGGGATCGACAATTTATTCGTCGAAGTGGACGGCGGCGAGTTGCCGATTATGGACGGCAGCGCCGCGCCATTCGTATTTCTCATCGAGTGTGCCGGTATCGTGGCGCAAGATGTGCCGCGGCGTGCGATTGAAGTGCTCAAGCCGGTCAGCGTCGACGATCAGGGTCGCCGCGCGGAAATCGCGCCGGGCGAAGGTTTTTCGGTCGGGTTTGAAATCGAGTTCGGGTCCGGCGCCATCGGCCAGCAGGACATGGCGGTCACATTGGTCAACGGCACCTTCAAGGGCGAATTGAGCCGCGCCCGCACCTTCGGCTTCATCGAAGAAGTCGACCAGCTTCGCGCGATGGGCCTGGCGCTCGGTGGCAGTCTGGATAATGCGGTCGTCGTCAGCGGCGACGAGGTGTTGAACGAAGACGGGCTGCGCTACAAGGACGAGTTCGTACGCCACAAAATCCTCGACAGCGTCGGCGATTTGTACCTCGCCGGCGCCCCGATCATCGGGCACTTCAAGGGTTACCGGTCGGGCCATGCGATGAACCACAGTATTCTGCGCTCCTTATTCGCCGATCAAAGCGCTTGGCGCTACACCTTGATGCCGCGCGAACGGGACGACTTCGTCGAAGAATTCAACGAATTACGGGCCGTGGCGAGCGCCTAGATTACCGGTGCTGCGGGGCGGCGCACGCCGCCACAATCACGTTACACAATTTGGAAATCAACGCGTTGATGGTATAATTAATTTATGCGCGGCTTGGGCGCGCGCGAGATCGGATCCAGAGGGCGCAAGGGCACCGTGAGCGACTATCGATCGCCGATCGTCGGAGGACACAACGATCGACCGACTGGGCAGCGCCGGTCAACGCACCGGCCGTTAGCAGCCTTGGCGGTGGCCGCGGTGGTGTTGGCCGCCTGTTCGGGCACCGAGGAACCGACCTACGTCGAGCGTCCAGTCGAGGAACTCTACAACGACGCCGTCGACGCGGTCGCCGTCGAGGATTACCTCGTGGCGAGCGAACTGTTTCTCGAGGTTGAGCGTCAGCATCCCTATTCGATCTGGGCGACCAAGGCGCAATTGATGAGCGCCTATTCCTTCTACGCGCGCGGCCAATACGATGACGCGGTTCTGGCGCTCGACCGGTTCATTCAGCTCCATCCCGGCAACCGCGATATCGCCTATGCCTACTATCTCAAGGGCTTGAGCTATTACGAGCAGATATCCGATGTCGGCCGTGACCAGCGCATGACCGAACTGGCGTTGCAGTCGTTGAGCGACGTGACGCGGCGTTTTCCGGAGACGAAATATGCCCGCGACGCCCAGCTCAAGATCGATTTGACGCAAGACCACCTGGCCGGCAAGGAAATGGAAGTCGGCCGATTCTATCTGCACCGCGGCCAGTATCTCGCGGCGATCAACCGCTTCCGCAATGTGATCGACAACTATCAATCGACCACGCACACGCCCGAGGCACTGCATCGCCTGGCCGAAGCCTACACCGCCCTGGGCATCGAACCGGAAGCGCGCGAGAATGCCGCCGTGCTCGGTTACAACTTCCCCGGCAACCAGTGGTACGTCGACACCTATCAACTCGTCGAAGGGGAAGTGGTGCGTGATATCGACGGGGACGGCGTTGCCGATCCGCTGCCCGAAAAGCGCGGTTTCTTCGGCCGGCTCTGGCCGTTCTAAGCGGAAATGCTGTGCCATTTGTCGATTCGGGACGTCGTCCTGATCGACCGCCTCGAACTAGAATTCGATTCAGGATTGGGTGTTCTGACCGGCGAAACCGGCGCCGGCAAATCGATTTTGCTCGATTCGCTGGGGCTCGCCTTGGGCATGCGCGCGGACGCCGGCCTGATTCGGCCCGGCGCCGAGCAAGCCGTCGTCACAGCCACGTTCGATATCGCGGCCAGTCATCCGGCAAGCGAATTGCTCGCGACGCACGGCTTCGCGTTGGACGAGGGCACGATCTTGTTGCGCCGGATCGTCGGCCGCGACGGCCGCAGCCGCGCCTTTGTCAACGATCAACCGGCGACGGCGGGCTTGCTACGCCAGATCGGCGAACAGCTGGTCGAAATTCAAGGCCAATTCGAGCGATTCGCCCTCGCCGCACCGGCGGTGCAACGCGACGCCCTCGACTCGTTCGGCGGTCTAACGCATAGCGCCAACGAAGTATCGGATTTGTTTACTGCTTGGTCGCAGGCTCGAACAGCGCTGGCGGACGCGGAAGCCGAGGTCGCAGCAGCGCGCACCGAAGAAGAGCGATTGCGCCACGACGTCGCGGAATTGGATGATCTAGCGCCGATCGCAGGCGAAGAAGCAAGCCTCGCCGACCAGCGCCAATTGCTGCAGAACGCCGAGCGTTTAATCGCGGCGTTCAACCAGGCGCTCGCCGACCTATCGGGCGAATCCGGTGCCGAGCCGGCGCTACAGCGAGCCGCGCACGCGCTCTCCCGAGCGGCCGAATATACCGGCGGGCACCTCGATACGATCCTCGCCGCTCTCGATCGCGGAACCGCGGAACTACAGGACGCGCTGCAGGAGTTGCAGGCGCTCGCCTATGCCATCGAAACCGATTCCGGCCAACTCGACTCGGTCGAGCAGCGCTTGTTCGCCCTGCGGGCAGCCGCCCGCAAGCACGACACCGGCGTCGATCGCCTATCCGAAGTACATGCCAACTTGGTTGAAAAACTGGCGGCACTGGACGGCAACAGCGAGCGGTTGACCGACCTGGCTAAGGCCGCAGAGGCGGCGCAGCGCGCCTATTTAGCCGCCGCCGAGCGTCTGTCGGCCGGCCGCAGCAAAGCCGCGCGTGCGCTCGACCGGGCGGTGGCACGCGAATTGGCGCCGCTCAAGCTCGACAAAGCGACCTTTACGAGCGTGATCGAGCGGCTGCCCGAAGCCGATTGGTCAGCGACCGGTCTCGAAGCCGTCGAGTTCCGCGTTGCCACCAACCCGGGCAGCGCGCCGGGTCCACTGGGCAAAATCGCCTCCGGCGGCGAGCTAAGCCGGTTCCTGCTCGCCCTCAAGGTGGTCCTTGCCGACGCCGGCGATACGACGACACTGATATTCGATGAAGTCGACGCCGGTGTCGGCGGCGCGACGGCGGCCGCCGTGGGCGAGCGGTTGGGGGCGCTGGCGAGCGCATCAGGCCGGCAAATTCTCGCCGTCACCCACAGCCCGCAAGTCGCCGCCGTCGGCAGCCAGCATTGGCTGGTATCGAAAGGCGGTGACGACGACGCGGTCACCACCCGGGTCGATTTGCTCGACCGCGAAGCGCGCCGGGAAGAGATTGCCCGCATGCTCGCCGGCGCCGAAATCACCGAAGAGGCGCGCGCCGCCGCTGAGCGCCTGCTCGATGGCGCCGCACCGGCGATCGCCGCCTCGCCGCGCGACGCAGCCTAGATCTTTCGTGCTGCACAACTTTTTCCGTTTGTTGCCGGCGTCATGAAATCAAACGCCCGCGAATTTACCATCGGCATCGCCTGCGCGCTGTCGGTAGTCGTATTGTGGTCGAGTTTTCACCTGATTTCTCGCTTCGGCGTGCAAACGAGCCTGACCCCGTACGACCTCGTGACCCTTCGCGTCGGTGTCGGCGGCGTTCTGATGCTGCCGGTACTGTTGCGCCAAGGTCTGGGGCATCTGCGCTTATGGCAGGCCGTCATCCTTGCCGTGGTGGCCGGACCGGGTTTCGCCCTGCCGGCCTTCGCCGGCTACCAGTTTGCGCCGGCCTCGCACGGCGCTGCGATCCTTGCCGGCGCTCTGCCGTTGTTTACCGTACCGATTGCCTGGTTGGCGCTGGGTGAGCATATGAACTACCGCCGACTCCTCGGATTGCTGGCTTTGTTTGCCGGTGTCGTATGTCTGATCGGCGACAGTTTTTCCGGCTTCACTGACGGCCAGTGGCGCGGCGACCTTTTGTTTATCGCCGGCGCCATCGACTGGTCCATTTTCGCCGTGCTGGCGCGGGCTTGGCGGGTCGAGCCGGTGCGCGGTACCGCGCTGGTCGCGGTCATCTCGCTGATCGGCTTTGTCCCGCTGCATTTCGCCTTTCTGCCGTCGAAGTTCGCTACCGCCCCGCTCGTCGATATTGCCGGACAGGCGGTGTATCAGGGATTTTTGAGCATGATTATCTCGCTGCTGTTGTTTACCCGGGCGGTGGGTGCGCTGGGGGCGTCGCTGACCACGATGATCACCGCCTTCGTGCCGGTAACCGCAGCGCTTTCGGCCGTCCTCATATTGGACGAGCCGTTGACGGTCCTCACTACCATTGCAATCGTATTGGTAACGATCGGCATGTTCGGCGCCGTGTCGGGCGGGCGATCGCACCGACCGGCTGCAGCGGCGGCACCGGCTTCTGGAGAGCCGCGTTAAGGAGGCTGCCTGTCGGCGACAAGCGGTGTATGTATTGCGGCAGTGGACCTTTGTGATGAACGATTTACCGCCGACCGAGAAACTCACCGCCGACGATGCCGCACGCGAACACGCGCGCTTGGCAGCCGAAATCCTCGAACACAACCGGCTGTATTACCAAGAGGATGCGCCGGTTATTGCCGACGCCGAGTACGACGCGTTACTGCGGCGCTTACAGGATATCGAAGCGCAGTTTCCCGACCTGGTGACGCTGGAAAGCCCGACTCAGCAGGTCGGCGCGCCACCAACGGCGCGGTTCGCCAAAGTCCGCCACGCCGTGCCCATGCTGTCGCTGGCCAACGCGTTCGACGACGACGACGTCAGCGAATTCGTCGCCCGCGTGCGGCGCTTTTTGAACCCGCCGAAAGACGAACCGGTGGTTCTGGTGGCGGAACCTAAGATCGATGGGTTGTCGGTTTCATTGCGCTATGAGCACCGGGAGTTCGTGCGCGGGGCGACGCGCGGCGACGGCACCGAAGGCGAAGACATCACCGCCAATCTGCGCACCATCGCCGATGTTCCCGACGAATTACCCGCCGACGCGCCGGATACCGTCGAAGTGCGCGGCGAAGTGTATATGCCCAAGTCTGAGTTTGCGGCACTCAACGCGCGCCAGCAGGCAGCCGGCGACAAGGTGTTCGCCAATCCGCGCAACGCCGCGGCGGGCAGCCTGCGACAGCTCGACCCCAAGATCACCGCGTCGCGCACCCTGCGTATGTTCGCCTATGCTTGGGGCGAGATCAGCACCGAGCCGACCGGTACCCATTGGTCGTTCCTGGAGAGTTTGAAAAACTGGGGGTTTCAGGTGAACCCGCTGATCCAGCTCTGCGAGGGCGTGGATGCCGCCTTAGCAGCCTATCAACAGATCGGCGAGGCGCGGCCGACCCTCGACTACGACATCGATGGCGTCGTCTACAAGGTCAATCGGCTCAGCTGGCAGGCCCGGCTCGGCTTCGTCAGCCGGGCGCCGCGCTGGGCGATCGCCCATAAGTTCCCCGCCGAACAGGCAATCACCGTGCTGCGGGATATCGATATCCAGGTGGGCCGCACCGGCGCGCTGACGCCGGTCGCGCGTCTCGAGCCGGTAACCGTCGGCGGTGTCATAGTGTCGAACGCAACGCTGCACAACGAGGACGAGATCGCCCGCAAGGACATCCGTATCGGCGATACCGTGGTGGTGCAGCGCGCCGGCGACGTCATTCCCCAGATAGTCGAAGTGGTGCTCGACAAGCGCCCCAAAAAATCCCGACCCTACCGGTTCCCCGATCATTGCCCGGTGTGCAAGTCGGAAGCCGTGCGCAGCGAAGACGAAGCGGTGCGCCGCTGCACCGGCGGATTAATTTGCCCGGCGCAGGCGGTCGAACGGCTGAAACATTTCGTCTCCCGCGACGCCTTCGACATCGAAGGTCTGGGCGCCAAACACATCGCCGCCTTCTGGGACGATGGGTTAATTACGGAGCCATCGGACATCTTTGCCCTCACGACCGACATGCTTGCCGACCGCGAAGGCTGGGGCGAGCAATCGGCGGCGAATCTGATTGCCGCGATTACCGAGCGCCGGCACATCTCCCTCGACCGGTTCATTTATGCGCTGGGTATTCGCCAGGTCGGCCAAGCGACGGCGCGACTGCTCGCGCGGACCTATCTCACTCTAAAAGCCTGGCGCGCCGCGATGGCGGCGGCGCAAGACCCCGACAGCGACGCCTATCAGGAACTCCTCGCCATCGACGGCATCGGCGAATCGGTCGCCGCCGATATCCTGTCGTTCCTGCACGAGCGCCATAATCAACGGGTGCTGGATGACCTTGAGGCAGTCCTCGACATCGAGCCTTTCGAGCAGCCAGCCAGCAGTTCGGCGATCGCCGGCAAGACCATCGTCTTCACCGGCGCGCTTGAGCAGATGACGCGGCCGGAAGCCAAGGCGCGCGCCGAAGCCCTCGGCGCCAAGGTCTCAGGATCGGTGTCGAAAAAGACCGACCTCGTCGTCGCCGGCCCCGGCGCCGGCTCGAAGGGCCGCAAGGCGGTCGAGCTCGGCATCGAGACCATCGACGAGGAAGCCTGGCTAAAACTTATAGGCGGTTGATCTTTAATCCAGCGGTTGTGTCGCCGCGGCCAGCCATTCTCTTGTGTCGTCGTCGACCAGCGGGCCGATCTCGGCCAACACGCGAGCGTGGTAGTCGTCGAGCCAGGCGCGCTCCGCCTCGCTGAGCAGCGACGGCTCGATACAGGCCCGGTCGATCGGCGCCAGCGTCAGGGTCTCGAACCCCAGGGTTTCCCGCTCGGCGCCGTCGATGCCTTCCACTGGCTTCACCGCCACCAGGTTTTCGATGCGGATACCGTAGGCGCCTTCCTTGTAATAGCCCGGCTCGTTGGAGACGATCATGCCGGGTTGCAGCGCCTGTGCGGTTCCCGCCTTGGAAATCCGCTGCGGCCCTTCGTGCACGCCCAGATAGCTGCCGACGCCATGGCCGGTGCCGTGGTCGTAGTCGAGCCCCGACTGCCAGAGGAATTGCCGCGCCAGGGTATCGAGCTGCGCCCCAGTGGTGCCGGTCGGAAAGCGCGCCGTGGCAATGGCGATATGTCCTTTGAGGACGCGGGTAAACCGGTCGCGCATTTCCGCGGTCGGCGTGCCGATTGCGACGGTTCGCGTCACATCGGTGGTGCCATCGAGATATTGCGCGCCCGAATCGACCAGGTAGAGTTCACCGGAGCCGAGCGGCTGGTCGGTCTCCGGCGTCACCCGGTAGTGCACGATGGCGCCGTTGGGGCCGGCGCCCGAGATGGTGCCAAAGCTGAGCTGGCGAAATAGTTCGCCCTCGCTGCGGATTTCGGCGAGCTTGTCGACCGCGGCGATTTCGGTGACGCCACCGTTCGGCGCCGTCGCGGACAGCCAGGCGAGAAACCGCGTCAGCGCGGCGCCATCGCGCCGGTGCGCGGCCCGGGTGCCGTCGAGTTCGACATCGTTCTTGATTGCTTTCGCCAGCGTCACCGGGTCGGCCGCCCGGCGGATGTCGGCGCCGGCAGCGGTCAATCGATCGAACACCCAGGACGGCGCGGTATCCGGGCACGCTTGCACCGACGCGCCGGCCTTGCCGAGCCGGTCGAGCGCTTGACCTAACGCGTCAGGCACATGTTGCGAGACACCGTTGCCGAGATGCGCCGTCAGGTCGTCGCTCACCTTGGCCGGGTCGACGAACCAGTCGACGGTGGCATCAGCGTTCACAATGGCGAAACTCAACGGCAACGGGGTGTGGTCGACGTCGTTGCCGCGCACGTTGAGCAGCCAGGCGATCGAATCCGGCTGGGTCAGGACAACCGCGGCGACACCGTCTTCGGCCAGCTTTTCCGCCAGGTCCTGGCGTTTTTCGGCGCTGGCGCGACCGGCAAAGCGCAATTCGTGCAGCACCACCGGGGTTTGCGGCGGCGGCGGTTGATCGCTCCACACCGCGTCGATCGGATTGCCATCGACGGGGACCAGTTCGGCGCCGGCCTTGTCGCAGGCCTTGCGCAACCGCTCGATGCTGCGAACGGCGTGGAGCCAGGGATCATAGCCAAGCCGCAGCCCTTTCCTCAGGTTTTTTTCCAGCCAATCCGCGACCGGCTCGTCGATCAGGTGGTGGTAGCTATAGAGCTTGGCGTCGGTCTGCGCGCGCACCTGCAAGGTGTAACGCCCGTCGACGAAGATCGCCGCCTGGTCGCCGAGCACCACCGCCATACCCGCCGAGCCGGTGAACCCGGTCAGCCAAGCCAGCCGCTCCGCGCGCGGCGGCAGAAATTCGTTCTGGTGCTCGTCGGCGTGCGGCACGACAAAGCCGTCAAGACCGGCGGCCGCCAAATGGGCGCGCAGCGCCGCCAATCGGTCGGCGGCAGAGGATCCTTTGGCAGCTTTTGCGGAACGCTTTGGTTTGGCCATAGTCGGAAGCTAATCGAGGGTCAGCGCGAAAACAATGAAGGTGAGCGCCAGCGGCTTATATAGGGCGGCGCACGACCAGCGTCGACCAGCCGTCGAGCCGATACCGCGCGTCTAGAATCAGGCCTTGCTGGCAGTGGGCGGCAACGACCGGGCGTTCCTGATCGGTCAAAAGCCCAGATAAAACGGCATAGCCGCCGGGCACCAGATGGCGCGCGCAATCGGGTGCCATACGGACCAACGGGCGCGACAGGATATTGGCCAGGATCAACGCATACGGTCCCGCCCGGCGGATCGCGTGGGCGGCGTAGCCGCGGCTGCGGATCGGCCG
>JBFKGW010000045.1:0-10144 GCA_041633145.1 Alphaproteobacteria bacterium | reverse complement strand
GTGTGCAACGCTGCATCGCTCAAGCCCAGCGGTTCCAGGAGCGGCTCGAGCAGCGCCGCCACAGTCGGCTCGCCCACCCAGCCGAGCCCCAGCGACGCCATGGTAATGCCGAGCTGACAGGCGGCGAGATAGGGCTCGATTTGTTTTTGAATATGCACCGTCAGCCGCGCGGCGCGGCTGCCGGCGTCGGCGGCGCTTTCGATGCGGAACGGCTTGGCCTTAACCAGCGCGAACTCCGCAGCGACGAAGAACCCATTCGCGGCAAGCAAGAACACCGCCAATAATAAGTTCGTCAGGGCTGTATCCATTTTATTGTTGCTTTCTCAAAGTTCAATTCGGGACTGTTGCGCGTCAGTTAACATACGACGCGCCGGCTCATATTGCCGCAAATCCAAAGACGATTGTTCTGTTGAATCTAGTATTTTTTGCTCGCACGTCGCCGTCGTGATTTCACAATGTGAGCCAAAAAAGTCCCGATCCGCTCAGATCAGCGCGGTTAACCTGGGGGCTGGTTAGCAGGCGCAGCCTCGAGGGATCGGGAAAGTGACGGCAGTTTACTTTCGGCCTTTCTGGGGGTCGGTCGGAGGCGCTTCTTGCTCTGGCAACCTGGTAGCTAAAAACTGCGACGCAGCGTCTCGCCCACCCAATCCGAACGCGATCGCAAGTGCCACGGCGACGGCGCCCAAGATAAGGCCGAATGCCAAGGTGATGATGTCTTCGGCCACGCCCATTTGCCGCACGCCCATGGCGACCGCCAGAATCACAATGGCGATACGGGCGCCGACACCAACCGCCGCCGCATTGGGGATATTCATCGAGGCGACGATCTCGCCGGCGAGTTTGCCGAGAAATAGGCCGAACCCGATGATCACCACGCCAAAAATGATCTGGCTAGCAAAGACGAAGAAGCCGGACAGAATAATGCCCAGCGAATCGAACCCAATCAGGTTCAGGGCTTCGATTGCCGCGAACAGCAGGATCGCCAGGAAGATCAGATAGCCGGCGATCTCGGACATGGTTCGCCCGCCGATCTGATCCGAGCCGGTTAAGCCGATTTTTTGGACGACGTCGTTGAAACCGACATTCGCCAATATGTCCGACGCGAGCCCACCGACAACGCGACCGACGATAAACGCCACGACAATTACGAGCGCGCCGGCGAATATGCTTGGCAGAACGGCCAGGACAGTGCTGAGCATATCGCTCGCCGGTTGCGTAATCGCTTCCAGTTCGAGTGCGTTCAACGCGGCAACGATAACCGGCACAAACACGATAACGTAGACGATGAGGCCGACCGCACCGGAAATCGATTGTGTACTGACGGTCGGCCCCAGATCGGCCTTCCTGGTCCACGTCTCGATGCCGGTTGCGACCAGAAAGTTCCTGGTCAGGCGCCGCAATATGCGTGCGACAACCCAACCGACGATGAGGATCACACCCGCTGCGAACAAGTTGGGCAGGAAACCGACAATCTCACTGATCGCCGAGCGAACCGGCCCGAGCAGACCGCCCAGATCGAGGGCGCTCAAAACAGCCGGCAAAAATACCAGGTAGGTCAACCAATAGACGCTGTCGCTGATCGTCGCCGAGGCCGGCCGCGCGCCATCAGCGTCGATCTCTGCGCCAGCCGCCAATCTCTCGTCAAGCTTGATTGCCGTCAACGCGCGGCGTGTCAGCGCCCTGAGCAAATTGGCGACGACCCAAGCGATAAATACCAGAAGAGCCGGCCCAATCAGCCGTGGCGCATACACGAACAGTTCGTTCAGGAACCCCGTCAACGGCTGGGTAATCTGGGTCAGGCCAAGGACCTGAAAGAATCCCACCAGGACGAAAATCATCAGGATGGCGAAAATCGCCTTGCCGGCAATCCGTTCTATTTTACCGGTCTCATATCGTTGCGGCTCGGCCAAACCTTTGTTGATGAGACGGCCAAAGCCAAGACGGACCAAGCCGGCCTGGACAGCGCGCGATACAATAATCGCAACGATCCAGCCAACGATCAGTATCGCTAGCGCGCCAAGTATATTCGGCAGAAATTGACCGACCGGCGCGAGCGCGTCGCGCAGGAAGTTTTCTAGATTGCTAATCATTTATGCCCCCAATATTTCCGTTAAAATTGTCTGCTGTTTCCGTACTCCCGAGCACCCGCTATTTCGATTGCGGGCCGTTTCACCCGATTGCTTAGAAAGGTTCGGGACGCTTAAATGTCGATTGCAATTGGGGGCACAAAAGGGAATGAAACCAAGACACCCGAAAAAATTTGCCAGCGCGGTTACCAAAATAAGAAGCGCCGTTGGCGACGAACGTTGCGCTGCCGCGGTCGGCCGGTCGGCCTCGCTTATTCGCAAATGGGCGGATCCCGACCATTCGAGCCTGCCCAACGTTGAACAAGCCGTGTTGCTCGATGCTGCCTACATCGAGCACGAACATAAAAAACCACCTTTGCTTGATCTCTATACCGACCTCATAGCGGAATACGTCGATGCCGACAGAGATCAAAAAGTTCGCGTCGATATTCTCCTGTCGACGCTATCGGTCCAGGGAATCGTCGGCGATCTGTCGGAAGCGATCCGCGAGTCGCTGTCGCCTCAAAGCGAAGGCGGCCGGCAGCTTACGCCGCGTGAACGCTCCGATATCCTGACGATTCTCAATCGCCTCGACGAAGTGGTCGATTCGATCGGAGATGCCGTCGAAGATGCGTGACGCATAGGAATTATAACCGCGGCGGTCGTGCCACGAATTGCAAAGTGTGGGTGATTTTGCAACGCCTGCTCGAGCAAACGGCAATCGTACAATGGCCTGCGCCGAAACATGTTCTGCAAGCTGTTGTGACTAAAGCAGTTTTTCGCGCCAATCATTTCGCCTGTTTCTCTCCCTAATCGACCGCCCATGCCGCGCCGATGCTGTTGCGCGCCGTTGTCACGACGACGGATCTTGAAAGCGAAACACGCGGTGCGCATATGCCCTGCCCAGCGTAATGAACGGATGGGCCGTTCATCGCTTTATGGAGAGGGCAAAATAATGAAATCGCGTGATTGGCTAGCCGGTTTGGCAGCGGCATCTCTGTTAGCGTTGAGCTTCCCGGCCGCCGCCGAACAAGTGAGGGGCGTGGTGAAGACCATCGACCTTCCGGGAGATATGTTCGTCATCGAAACGGACGATAACGCGGATCCGCTGACCTTCACCGTCCCCGAAGGAACAGAGTTCGACGACTTCATCGGTGATGTCGAAGTCGGCGACGAGGTGATGATCGAATTCGATCCCGACTTCTGCGGCGACAATCCTGACTGCATCGATCCAGCGACCGAGATCGAAGAGCTGTAAGCAGCCGAACACCGCGCGGGAGCCTGCGCGCACGCAGCGCGGGCTCTTCGCGCCGGCTGTTTGTAGCACCACACTCGTGTAGTCGTTTTGCGCGATCAACTTATTCGCCATGTCGGCGAACACTCCGGCCCTGTTGGGTTCAGACATCGCGACCGACAGATACAGGAGCAAATCCCATAGCTGGCAAAATTCATCAATCGGGCGCCTCGGCCGACCATACAGGTGATGGCGCGTCGACCGAAGCGGCCCCGTCGGCTCCGGCGCCAGCTGCCGCGTATCAGGTCACGGCCCTGCGCAATGAAATCGATCGGCTGTTCGACGATTTTTCCCGCGGGTTCCCCCGGTTTGACTGGGCTCGCGATCTGTTCGATTTCGGTCCGCTGCATCGCCCCGAGGTACAGCCGCGACCGTTTACCCCGGCGCTCTCTGTGACAAGCTTGCCCGCTAATGTCTCGGAGTCGAAGAAAGAGTTCGTCATTACTGGCGATCTCCCGGACGTGAATGAAGACGACGTCGAAGTAGCAATCGACGGCGATATGCTCACCATCAAGGGCGAACGTTCCGCCGAGGCCGAGGAGAAGGACAAAAACCACCGCGTTGTCGAGCGCCACTTCGGAAAATTTGAGCGCGCTTTCAGGCTTCGCCAAATAGTCGATCAAGACAAAATCTCGGCGAAGTTCGCGAAGGGCGTGCTGACACTCACGCTCACCAAGACCATGGAAGCGCAAGAGAAGCGGCGCACCATTCCGATCAAGGCGTCCTAAAAACGGCGAATGGCGGCCTTACTTCTGGCGCCACTATTACGACCAATTGAATTGGTGACTGGTCCGTTTTTTTGGATTGAGACGGCAAAAAATGCGATAGGACAGACAAGCCGGACGTGAAACAACGTTTTTCGATCCTGCCGGTGCGCTACCCCGAAGAGGTGAACAAGATGAATCTGGATAAAGTTAGAAATACGCTCGAGGCACGGCTACGCGAACTCAACGAGCGGGTCGAGGAAATCGACGAAGATCTCAGCGAGCACGAGGAAGACGATTCCGAGGATCGAGCGACTGAGATCGCCGGCGACGAAGTATTGGAGGAATTGGGCAGCGCCGGCTTGCGCGAGATGCAGCAAATTCGCAGCGCGCTGGAGCGTTTGGACAAAGGCACCTATGGAACGTGCACGCGCTGCGGAAAGAAGATCGCGGATCGGCGCTTACGGGCCGTCCCCGAAGCTGCGCTGTGTATAGACTGCGCGGTCGACGGGTGAGGCGAACGGCGGTTGCTTAGCCGCATGCGCCGAGCTCAATCGTCGTTCAAGAATCCCCGGATATACCGCAGCACCCAGTTATGAAACGAAGCGCGATCGATGCCAGCCTTTTCCATCCGTTCGTCGACAATATCGTCCAGATAATCTGAATAGGCACGGTACCAGCGCTTCTGCGCGCCGCTCATGGTCTTGTCGAGCATAATCTCGACGCGCACGCGCTCAGACAATGCCGCAGCCTCAGCGATGGTAAGATTCCAAGCGCTACTGCGAAGCCGTTCGACAGTTTCGAAAGCGGCGTCGACGCGTTTTTCGTTGATATCTTCGTTTGGCATCAAAAGTTCTCACGCATGAACTGTAGTTTCGACAGAGAAATATAGTCGCAGAACGCCAATCTTCGAGGAGATTGCAACATGAGGAGATCACTAATTTGAAAACAAATTATTGATTTCCACACGGCTATCAAACTGTGGCGTATTGCGGAGGAATGCATCGTCGTCGTCCACTGATGGCGCCGTGTTCGGTTAAACTAACTTGTTGGATTGTGTCGTGCGCAAATTCGAAAAAAACCTGCTGGCGCTCACATTCTTTGCTGTCGCCGGTCTCGGTATTTTCAATCCTGTCTCAGCCGAGGCCGAGCGCCTACGTGCGCAGGCCACGGTAGAGCGCTTTTACGAGATCCGAAATGGCGCGCTCGCCTGGACCGGATCGGCGAACGCGGCCGCTTACCGCAAGCTGGTCGACGCGATTCAGGCCGCACAACTGCACGGGCTCGATCCGGCCGACTATCACCTCGCCGAGCTCAAAAACGCCACGCCAAGCAAGGGCGATGCGAACCTCGATCGCACCGCGACCGACGCCTATCTGACGCTGGCCGCCCATCTTTTGTCCGGTCGTTTGGATCCGGTCAGCATCGAACCCGATTGGACCGCGGCCCGTCGCGGTCGCGATCTAGCAGCTTATCTGGAAAGCTCGCTCGGTCATGGCGCCATTGCAGACAGCTTAGAAGCCCTGGCGCCGACACAGCGGGGCTACAGAGATCTAAGACGCGCGCTGGCGCAATACCGTGAGATTGCCCAGCGGGGTGGTTGGCCATCGATCGACGGCGGCGCAACGATACGCGTCGGCGATAGCGGCCCTAGAGTCGTACAGCTGCGCAAGCGCCTGGCCGCCACCGGTGATCTGGACGACCAGGGAACCTACCCCGACCTGTTCGACGAAGGCCTCGCCGAGGCGGTTCGCCGGTTTCAGCAACGGGCGAATCTACAGCCCGATGGCGTCGTCGGCGCGAAGACTCTGGCTCAGCTTAACAAGAGCGTCGACGAGCGAATTGCGCAAATTCGGGCCAACATGGAGCGCTGGCGCTGGTTGCCCGACGACCTGGGGCAGCGTCACATCCGCGTCAACATCGCCGATTTTCGCCTCGAAGCGCACGCGGACGGCAATGTAGAGCGAACCCACGAGATCATCGTCGGGCGGCTCTACCGCAAAACACCGATCTTCTCGGGCACCATGACCTACCTCGTTCTCAATCCGTGGTGGGAGACACCACCCAACCTTGCGGCAAAAGACAAACTTCCCGCCTTTCGCAAGGATCCCCAATCGGTCAAAACGCTGGGGTTCCAGGTCATCAACCGGAGCGGCGAATTGGTCGATCCGCAGACCATCGACTGGAACACAGTTCCGGCGACCAATTTCCCCTATCGCATACGCCAGGCGCCCGGTCCCGAGAATGCGCTGGGCGACGTCAAATTCATGTTTCCCAATCGCCACAACGTCTACTTGCACGACACGCCGACGCGCGGCCTGTTCGCCCAGACGCGCCGCGATTTCTCATCCGGCTGCGTCCGCGTGCAGAACCCTCTCGACCTCGCCGCCTGGGTACTGTCCGATACGCCCGACTGGGCTGACGAGAAAATACACAGTGTCGCGGCGGGAAATACCGAAACGCGGGTCACGCTCAAAACCGCTATCCCGGTCCATATACTGTACTGGACGGTGGTATCGGACGATACAACGACAGTGCGCTTCGTCGATGACATCTACCAGCGCGATCAAGCCTTGATCGCAGCGCTCGACCGCTAGACCACGCCTGTTCACCGCTCAGCGTTAAATATCTATGACTTGGCGCGCTGCCGGGTTTTTCGTCGCCTCCACTTGGCGCGTGTACGGCGAGGTGGCGCGTAGCGCTCCACTTCGTAGTTCACCGACACCATCCAGTCGGCATAGTCGGGCACGGTTCGTCTAATCGCCTGCAACAAATCCTGCCGGAACACCCCTTCCAACGGCGCACCGCGACCCGGCCAGATGCGAAACTTAATGCGTACGTAACTCTTCCCCGCGCTGGTCTTGTGCGGCCCGGTGACCTCCGGCGGAGCCCGCAATATCCCCGGAAACTGCTCGGTCGCGGCTTCGGTCAACAGCCGAACCGTATGTTCGACTTGCGGCGCCTGTTCGCTGTCCGCCGGCAGAACGGCATCAACCAGACAGCGCACGTAACCGCGCGGATAGGCGATAACATTGGTGACGCTGCGGTTGGGTACGAACACCTCGGCGCCCATCGGGTTGCGCAGGACGGTAAAGCGCATGCCGAACCGCTCGACCACGCCAACCTGGCCACTGATCTCGATGACATCGCCTATATCATAGAGGTCGGTGAACACCACCGTCATGCCGCTTACGACATCCTGTACAAGACCTTGCGAGCCAAATGCCACGGCGAGCCCGATGATCGACGCGCTGGCGAAATAGGTGGTAAGCGACACCCCCAATTCGTTGAGCGCAAAACCGCCCGCGGCAAAATACAGGACGAAGATAAGGCCGCTCGTGACAAGGCTGATGACCGTGCGGGTTTTGTTAATATGCGCCGCAAAAGCGCTCGACATTGCGCGCGAGCTCGCCCGCCGAATTAAGTGAACGATTCCATGCGCTGCCGCCGCGACAGCCAATGCCAGTACCACCCGCTGCCAGATCGGCAGTTCGGCGAAGACAGGCAGCCCGGAGAGTAGCGAGTTCATGCTTGACGTTTACGCACGTCGCCCCAGTGAGTTGTCCCGACACTTCATCATAGAACGCATCTTGCGACGCGCACGGCACTGCGACGAATTTATCGCCGCAGTGCGCCGCTGACAAACGCCGTCTAGTTGGCGGGCGCGTTTACCTTACTCGGCTCGCCACCCAGCACAGAATATTTCATTTCCAGTTTTGCGCCTTCGACATTGATATCGGTCCGCTCAGCCAGCACCACGTGGGTCCCCGCCTTGAGCAGGGTGATGCAGGTGGTCGAGGTGGCGAACTTGCCGTCGAACTTGGCGACATCGATCTGCCGCCGGACGTCGCGATCGGCGCTGCAGGTTTTGTCGTTGACGAAGATATCGACGCCGACGCCGGCGCGCGTCAATACGCCGGTACCCACCGGCTTTCCACCGAACACGCGCGCGGTTGCGATCAACGTCGCGATATTGCCCTTTTCGACCGTGATGGTCGCCTGAGCCTTTCCCTTTACCCCCTGAATATCACCGTATTCGTCGACGATGGAGCCCTGGGCCAGCGCCACGCCGGACAGCGCGGTGAGGAAAACTGCCGGCAGCACTCCAAGTAAAAAGTTACGCAACATATCTTCGACCTCCGGGTTCGATTTAGCTTTAGCGAAGACTTGGTGCAGCCGACGCCATGGACGCCGTCATGTGGCCCGCGGAACCTGTCGCGGCAACGAAATTGGCACGTGCAGCCGTTGCAAAATGTCCGGATTTTGCCAACGATCGTCGGTGTATCGGCCGGATTCCAAAGTTTTTCGCAGAGGTTTGTGAAGCGGCCTCATCAACAAATCGGTACATTGTTGGTGTCGGCAGAGTCAGGCCTATATCTTCGAAACGCGAGAATACGCGGCTCTCGGTCCCGCCGCGCTGAGCACAGGCAATAAGAAAGCAGCGTCTATGGAGCAGCCAAACAGAACGAACACAATCGGTATATTTTCCGTGCTCGTTATACTCACTACGCTTTTTTGGGCAACGCAAGCAGCCGCGCAGGCGCCTGCCACGTCGGCGTCACGGGGGTCCATCGTCACCAATGCGTATGCTCAAATACCTGAAAAATCAGCTATCTCGATCGACTTTAAAGAAGACAGCGAACTGAACGCGCGGTTGCTGCCGGTCATCCAGGAAGAGTTGCGCGAGCAAGGCCACACGGTTTCGAGCGACGCGCCGCTGGTTCTACAAATTTCGCTGGTAATCCAATCGGGCCCGCAGCCGGATGAGCGCATCACCGTGTCGGGACAGGGAGATAGCCGGGGTGTGTCGAACGCCAGGGTCTCGGTGAAAGTTGATCGAAATCCGAAAAACCAGACAAACAAGACCCGCTACCGCCTCGAAGCCGACCTTATCGAGCAACAAACCAAACCGATATGGAAAGGCGCGGCGAATATCGCCGTTGGTGCCGGGCGCGATCGCAAGGAAGCCGCTGAATTGCTTGTCAGGTCGTTGTTGGCAGAGTTGGGCACCACAGTTCGCAATAAAGCAATTGTTGAATGAGGCGGCCGGTCAACCTGCGAAACCGGTCGCAATCCTGCAATTAGCCAGCGTAGCGGTTGCAAAATCGACGGAATTTAACAACGTGCCGCATGGCGAACCTTTGATAGGTTCCGGTATCCAGCAAACGCGCAATTTT
This sequence comes from Alphaproteobacteria bacterium, assembly GCA_041633145.1. GTDB lineage: Bacteria > Pseudomonadota > Alphaproteobacteria > UBA6615 > UBA6615 > JBFKGW01. The sequence goes on along the minus strand of JBFKGW010000045.1, from coordinate 903 downwards.
GTCTTTCAGACGGTTCCGGAGCCGCCATATACGACTCCTGAGTAGCTCGCGTTTGGAAGCTTCGCCCCGGCCCGAGAGGGTTAGATTCTGGGTCGAATGCCAGGAGGAACTAGCCATGGCCACCGAAACCGAAACGCGCCCCTGGGAGCGCTTGCGCGAATTCGCGGAGAGCCAGGATTCGATCGCCCTCAAGGCTTATTTGTCGTCGTTGGAACCGAGCGAGGCGGTGCGGGCGATCCTGCGGCTCGACGGGGATATCCAGGAAAAGGTCTTGATAAACTTGTCGCCCGCCGAAGCGGCCGACCTGATCGAGGATCTGCCCGACGAGCAGGCGGTCGAGATGATCGAGCACCTTGCGCCCGCCGATGCCGCGCCGATCGTCACCGAAATGCAAAGCGACGAGCAGGCCGATCTGCTGGCCGATATGGACGGCGAGGACGCCGAGGCGATCTTGCAGCAGATGGCGCCCGACGAGGCCGAGGAGGCGCGCCAGTTATCAAGTTACGCCGACGATGTCGCTGGCGGCCTGATGGTGACCGAGTTTTTTAAGTACGAGGAGAATGTGACCGCAGGCGCGGTGTTGGACGATTTAAACGTGCGGGCCGACGAGATCGGCGACTATTTTACGCGGTACGCCTATGTCGTGTCGCCCTGGGGCCGTTTGGTTGGGGTATTGGCAGTACGCGATCTGGCGCTCACGCCACGGCAAACGCCCCTGGCCGAGATCATGGTGCCCGCCTTGTTTATGAAGGCGGAAACCAGCCTGGACGAACTCAAAACCTTCTTCGAAAACCATAACTATGCCAGCGTCCCCGTGGTCGACCGGCATGGCAAGCTGCTCGGCGTGGTGCGGCGCACCGCGATCCAGGAAGCGCTCGCCGAGCGGGCCGAACGCGAGATGCT